>JACPDY010000155.1 GCA_016183775.1 Bacteroidota bacterium | reverse complement strand
CCTTATGGACATCTATACCGCAACCGGTTGTTACAACCTGTTTGAATTTTATTTCTTGCATTACGTTTCATGTTTTGCACGAAGTTAAATATTCATCCTCGGTTGGTGTGCTTCATTCTAGCTCATGACCATTTCATGTTTTCATTTCCATAAGAGATATTTTGAACAACTTAAAAAAATCTACTAATAGAACACATTAAAAATAGAGCCTATGATGAGTGAAACAAAAACTAAATTAATTTATTATTACATAACCAATATGCTTAAAATATGTAATTTTTACTAAATTTGAATGTATATAGATGATATATAAATACAATAACTATTATATGTCAAAAACAGCTTCCGATAGCTTACATAAACTTATAAAAGCCTTAACTATTCCTGAAAAGGGGTATTTTAAAATCTATGCAAACTATTACTCCTCATCCGAAGATAAAATCTATCTGAAAATTTTTGAGCTTGTTGATAAGCAAACCATTTATAATGAAGAGACAATAAAAAATCAATTCCCGGATAAAAAAACAATTCAACAATTTCCCAGGATAAAACACTATTTATATCAGCTTATTTTAAAATCATTACGGCAATATAATTCGGGAAAAACAATTGACAGCTTATTATATGAAATGATAGCAAGCGCAAAGATTTTGAAAGAGAAGAAGTTGTGGAATCCATTTGGAAAAATAATCAGCAAATCCAAAAAACAAGCATATCAATTTGAAAGGTATTCCATTTTGTTAGAGATAATTGAGCTGGAAAAAAGTGATAGGAGAGTATCTTTGTCTGAGGGGCAGAAACTTTTTGAGGAATATCAATCTATCTGTGAAAAGATTGCGAAAAATAACGAGTATAGGATTCTTGATTCTAAAATGCTGACATTATATGCACAAGAAATCGGACAGATAAGAACTATTGTGCATGAATCTAAATTCAAAAATATAATCGAACATCCTCTTTTATCTATAGATTTTAAACATGCTACGACAGATGAGAAAAAATGGGGACATCAGATTTTAGGATTTTATCAATATATAAGAGGTGATTACGAAGCAAGCTATCAACACAGGAAGGCTTTGGTGAAGTTATATGAATTAGAAAGCAAAAATATTTTACTTGATGAGCATTACAGAAGAAGATATTTTAGATCGTTGGACAATCTGCTAAATACTCAAATTCAACTAAATAAAATAAACGAAGCCAAATTGTGCTTTCAAAAAATAATTAACCCTCGAACAGTTTACTTTATTTTAAAAGAAGATTCTACTACGCTTATAGGAGCGTATATAAATTTCATCAACCTATTCCTCAAGAAAGGAGAATTTGACTCAGCTTCAATTTATTCTGACAAAATCCATGAGATCGTATTTCAAGAACCTTACAGAAAGGATACGCTTGTATTGGTGGAATTGATCCTTTCTTTTAATATGTTTTATAGTTACTTTGGAGTAGGAGATTATCACAAAGCACTAAAATGTATTAATGAAATATTGAATAAGGGCAATGTTTCAATACGGAAAGATCTTCTCAGCCTTGCACAATTTGTAAATATCATTTTGCATTTTGAAATGGGAAACCTTCACACTTTAGAGTATCTGATTAAATCTACTTATAGACTACTGTATAAAAAAGAATATTTGTATAAATTCGAAAAGCTGTTGCTATTATATTTTAAGAAACTTCCTGATGTAAATGATAATAATGAATTAATTCAATTTTTTAAAAAAATTAGAAGTAGTTTATCCCCTCTATTGAATGACCCGGACGAAAGAAAGATGCTAGAAGAATTTGATTTTATTAGTTGGTTAGATAGCAAAATAGAGAATAGGCCTTTTGCGGAAATAGTGCGTGAAAAAGCAGTGCAAAAAAAGGTTTGAGAATAATCACTCCCTATTTATTCACCGATGCCTCTTCCTGTTTTACCGAACGATTACACCAACTTATTCTCCTTGGTTTTGTCTGATGAATATACAAGTAACGAAAGAAATATAAAGACCATTGGCAAATTTACTTGGGTTGTAAAAATATTTTAAATTTTATATCAAAGGAGGATCCTATTATGAGACCCAATGATCCATTTGATAAAAATACCAATCACCCTTTAAACAATCCAAATGGGTATTCTTTTGATCCTGGTTATAAATAAGCTCCTTATCAAAAAGACAGATTGTCTTTAGGAATAAGAATGAAAATAAAATAGGTTACAAATACCACTCCTTTCCGCAATTGGCAAGCACATTCGCAGCTTTAGATTAGGGAATGAGAGATACCATCCGGCTTATTGCATCGGCTGTAGCCGGAATCAGTTTGGCTAATTTTTCGAAGGTATCTAAATACAATTGAGCTGAGTTTGGTCTGAAGAAATTGCTCATGCAGAATTTCTTGCTGAGAAAATAACAAGTTTGTGTTACGAGATGAGCAACAAAATTTATTGCGTTTCACGCAAAGATCCATCAGGATTATAGTAAGTAACCGAATTTAGTTTATCATCTGAATAAGTACCTTCACTTTCTATTTTCCCATTGGAATACCATCGCATAAACTTTCCGTTTAGTTTATCATTTTGATAAGTACTTTCACTCAATTTAGTTCCGTTTTTGTCCCATATTGTCCATATCCCGTTCCGTTTTCCATGAACAAAATTTCCCTGCATTTGTTTCGTGCCATTTTCATAAAACCAAGTCCAGGGTCCTTCATCAGTTCCATTTACATGCTGGCCATTAATCTTTGGCTGGCCATTTGAATAATTCCAATTTCCGGAACTATATTGATATTGAATCCAGATATAAGAAAGCACAATGCAGATCACAATAATTCGGTGGTACCTGAGATTGTTTTTAAATATCGAACGGTCTGCCATAGCACTTAACGATCATACATTTTCATATCCTTTGTTTTGTCCATTTCCAGTACATAAATCCTTTTCGGATGAATAACATGAATATCCATGCCGAAGTTTATTACCTTCTTATCCTGGATGGCTTTAAGGTCATTATGGTGCTTATCGTTATTCGAAAAAACGAAGAAATATTTGTCTCCAAAATTATCTAACAGGGTTGAAACGACCATAATGTCCGAATCTTTAAATGCATTGTGTTCGTTTCGTTTGTCGTAGGGAAAGCCATACTCTTTTTCAAATATTTCCGGCATACTTTCGTGCGCCTTAAAAAATTCATCGATTGATTTTATCTCCCAAATTGACATGTTCTCGTACATGAGATAATTGTCGCTGAAATCTGTTATAGTCATTTTTTATTTTTTATGAGTAATGTTGAGCGCCTTCAATAATTCTGAAAATGTGTAATATATAAGGAAACAATGCATCCATTGTTTCTTTTGCTCCTTTAGTTGAGCCCGGCAGCGCAAGAATAAGTGTGTTGCCTTTCATTCCTGCAACTCCCCTTGAAAGCATGGAAAATGGAGTGCGGTCTTGTCCGTAATTTCGAGCCGCTTCCATAATTCCCGGAATCTCCCTGTCAAGCAAAGGACGTATCGCTTCGGGCGTAACATCACGCGGTGAGAGCCCGGTACCACCAGTCAGAATTATGATGTCGTTTTTCAACTTGTAAAGTTTTTTAACCTTGTTTTGTATGTTCACATTTTCATCAGGGATGATAGAGTAATCTGATACCGTAACTTTGCAGTCTTCTAATTTCTGAATGATTGCCTTGCCGGCCTTGTCTTCCTTTTTACCTGCAGAGATGCTGTCGGAACATACAATTACAGCCGCTTTCAGATCCTTTCTGAATTTATCAGTGAAATCAGATTTGCCGCCTTTTTTTTCTTTCAGTTTAATGGAGGTAATTTCAATCCCTTTGTCAATAGGTTTCAGCATGTCATACATAGTAAGCGCAACCACTGAAACGCCATGCATAGCTTCAACTTCTACTCCCGTTTTATAAATAGTGTGCACTTCCATTTCAATATGAATTTGAAGACCACTTATTTCGTAACGGACGGCGGTGAATTCAACGGGCAATGGATGGCAATCCGGAATCATGTCGCTGGTACGTTTTACGGCAAACAGACCGGCTGTTTTTGCCATTTCAAAAACATCGCCTTTGGGAACTGTTTTGTTTTTAATAGCGGCGATTGTTCCCTGTTTGCTGACTTTAACAATAGCAGTTACGATTGCCTGCCGGAGTGTACTTGTTTTGTGTGTTACATTAACCATAATAATTGTTTTATAATCCCCTTACAAATGCCACACCTATTCCGGCGGCTGTTAATGCAAGTAGAAGATTTATTCTCCCGGCCCATCGTGCAAAGGCGCGGTACCCACCGGGGTCATTTTCATTGTTGTGTGTCATCCATATCTCAGTTGCTTTCATGCCAATATAGAAATCATGGATGGCACTTATCACAATAGTTGTCAGAAAAAGTATCAGCTTATACAAAATCAATCTTCCATATTTGCTATCCGTTAACTCTAACAACGGGATCTGCCTGATATGTATATTGTATAAACCTGTAATTAATAACAAAGAAAGAACGGGCCATCCGACCAGCCTGAATTTCAAACCCACCGCATGAATAAGCATTGCCTTTTCGGGATGCTTTCTAATAGCAGGGAGAAGTACAATGGCAAAAAATACCATTCCTCCAATCCAGATGGCCGCAGCGATAATATGTATAAAAACAGAAGTGAAATACATACAAACAGAATCATCTTACTAAGTGCTAACTATTTTCTTTCCACACAAAAGTTTCGTCTTCAAAAATTTCTTTTCCCCAAATCGGAACATTTGCTTTTATCTCTTCAACAATCCATCGGCAGGCCTCAAAAGAAGAGTTACGATGTTTAGAAGAAACGAAAGCAAAAAGACAAATTTCGCCGGCTTTTACTTTACCTCTGCTGTGATATATGTGCATGCATGTAAGCTCAAATTTTGCAAAAGCCGCTTCACGTATTTCATGAAATTTTTCTTCTGCCATTTCCTCATAAGCTGAATATTCGATGGCCTGGACTATTTTATTTTCAATCACATCGTTTCTCACTTGTCCCAGAAAAATATCATGGGCGCCAATAGTTGTTTTGGTGCTGTGTTTGGCAATTGAATCCGCAATAAACAGGGGGCTAATAGGCCCATTTACAAAAACTTTATGTTTCTTCTTTTCTTTCATCGTGCATATTTTTTAATTTTTCAATTGTCATATGGAATACGTCATATACTCATGTCGGTTTGTATACCAGCGGTATATGACTATTTCATTGCTTTGTCTTATTTTATATGTACGGCCTCCTTCTTCTTCCGGGGAGGATGAGGGATATTAATCCATGCCATAATTCCACCTTCTAAATTATAAAGATTGGTGTGACCGAAATTCTTTTCAAGCAGTTCAATAGCTCGCTTACTCCTTTGTCCACTCCTGCAAAAAACAATTACTTTTTTATTTTTTGAGATTAAATATGTCTTGTCAGGTATATCTCCAAGAGGTATCTGCAGGTCAACAAGTTCATTTACCTGTGGTTCTTCGAAGGGTTCCCTGACATCCAGAAGTTGAATTTCTGAAGTGTTCCCGATAATTGATTGAAGCTCATCGGCTGAAATTGATTTTGCGGAAGGTTCAGGGATATTGTTCCCGCAGAAATATTCATAATCTGTATTAAGAAACTCCTCTCTCGTTTTTGGAGCATGGTTAATCCACTCTGCATTTCTGCCGACTTTTAACTCCAAAAAGCTCATAGCAAGTGCGTCAAAAAGCAAAAGGCGCCCGGAGAGCGGATTGCCAATACCCGAAATAATTTTTATTGCTTCAGTTGCCTGAAAAGTGCCTATAATGCCGGGTAGAATTCCAAGAACCCCAATTTCGGAACAGCCGGGAACACTTCCAGGTCGTGGCGGAGTGGGAAAAAGACAACGGTATGTGGGACCTGGTTTACCCGAACTATCAGTATAGTTTAAAACGGACACCTGTCCTTCGAATTTATAAATTGAACCGTAAATCAGCGGCTTGTTCATAATTACGCAGGCATCGTTCACAAGGTATCTGGTTGCGAAATTGTCGGTTCCATCAATAACAACATCGTAATCTGAAATAATGTTAAGCGCGTTTTGATTATCAAGCCGGACGGTATACGTGTTAAATTTTACGAATGGATTCTGTTTGGAAAGTCTTGAAACGGCAGTTTCAGCTTTTAATTTCCCTATATCTTCAACAGAATACAGGATTTGTCGTTGCAAATTCGATTCATCAACTTTATCAAAATCAACAATGCCTATTTCCCCAAACCCCATTGCTGCAAGATATTGGAGTGCAGGGCATCCCAACCCTCCCGCGCCTATTACCAATACTTTAGCCTGTTTGATTTTCGCCTGACCCGCCAATCCTATTTCGGGAAGTAACAGGTGACGGCTATAACGTGATATTTCTTTTTTGTTTAACATTTAACCTCCTGCAAATGGTGGTAAAAAGGCAATTTCATTTCCGGGCTCAAGCTTCTGATTATTTTTCACTAACTTTTTATCAACTGAAATTAAAAATTCACATTTCTTTAATTGAGGAAATTCGCTGCTCAGCTTATCTTTCACCGCCTGGGTATCCGAACAACCACTAACATTTAATTCGGACTTACCAACCATTTCCACTAATGAGCCGAATAACCTTACACGAGTATTCATAGTATACCTTCTTTTGATGTTTTTAGTTCCTCAGGCGTATTAATATTCGCCAGTAACCGCTTATTGTAAAAATCAAGTTTGTTTGTGATGTGTACCTCAGTTGTGATAAAATGTTTGAGTACGTTATGAATCTTCAGTTCATTATTTATGATAAGATCCTTGATTTTGCCGGTGATTTCCTTTGTGTAAACAGCGCACAAAGGCTCGGTATTTCCTTCAAACACAGGCACAGAAATATCCGTCCTACCCATATTTTTAATGATGTGCTTTATCAAACCACTATTGATAAACGGAATATCGCAGCTAACAATAATATTGTTTTCTGTCTTACTGTTCCTTAGCCCGGTATAAATTCCCCCAAGCGGACCACGGTCTTTTATAATATCCTCATACACTTTATAACCCAGGTTATTGTAGTTATCATTGTTAGCGATAATAATAATGTCGCTGACATTGGGGATAAGTGCCTCAAGTATGTGTTCAATAAATCTTTTCCCGTTCAGTTGGATCATGCCCTTATCGCTGCCCATTCTTGAGCTTTTCCCTCCGGCGAGTATAATGCCTGTTATGTCTTTTTTAATCATTTATTTCCGGTTGTTAAAAGCTTAACACTTGCAATAACCAATACTAGTGCAAGTATCTTTTTTAATATGTTGTTGCTGAGTTGTTTTCTGCCTATATAAGCTCCTGCGACGCCTCCTGCGGTAGCTATAAGTAACCATACATATATATTGTTATCAATTGTAATTCCTCTTGATAATAGTCCGGTTAGACCCGCGATAGAATTTAAAAAAATAAATAAAGCGGAAACAGCCGCAGTTTGTTTCATATTTCCCCAGTGTAACAGTAATATTACCGGACTTAATATTATTCCTCCTCCTATTCCAATCATGCCAGAGAGCAAACCTATAATTGCACCAATGATAATAGCCCACAGCCATTGTACTTCTTTAATGGTGTCACTTTCCTTACCAATAATACCAACAAGGCGAAGAATTGGAAACACAAGCAGGATGCCCAATATTTTTTTATAGATCACTGCATCCAATGTAATATAAGCACCAATAAATGAAGCGGGAACGGATAGAATAATAAATGGGACGAACAATTTCCATTTAAAATCCCCTCCCCGGTAATATTGATAAAAGGAAATAAGTGAGACGAAGATGTTTAATATAAGACAGGACGATTTCATGATAGATGGATTAAAGCTAAATAATGCCATTAGAGCGAGGTACCCGCTGGCTCCACCATGCCCCACTGAAGCGTATAGGAACGCAACAATAAAAAGCAAAGGCATAAATAAGAACATTATATTCTGTTCAGGCATATATCGTTATACATTTTTCAAAACAACGCTTTTTAAAAAAAATCATAGTTTAAGTTTTTTACTCTCTTCCTCGTTAAATTTGTGAAACCGTTTATTCAGATCCGTAAATAAATCAATAATTTTTTCGCCCTCCTTTGTAACTTTTGTGCCGCCGCCGCCGGTACCTCCTGAAGATTTTATGACAAGGGGATATTTTGATAGTTTGTTCATTGAATCTACCAGCTCCCACGCCTGCCTGTATGACATTTTCATGGATTTTGCTGCAACAGTTATAGAACCA
This sequence comes from Bacteroidota bacterium, assembly GCA_016183775.1. Classification (NCBI taxonomy): domain Bacteria; kingdom Pseudomonadati; phylum Bacteroidota; species Bacteroidota bacterium. The sequence continues at coordinate 17,825 of JACPDY010000155.1, read as the reverse complement.
TGTTCCTTGATCTTTTCAAGCAAAATTATCCTCCCCATGCCTATAAAGGCACCCTTATTACTTTCTATCCATATGCTTCCCTTTACAGCAAACATGTCTTTTTCTTTGATATTTTACCCTGCAAAGGTGGAAATTCAATCGTCCGAATAAAATGATTTCGATCATATTTTAATTTTATCACACCCCGGGTAATCTATGAACTTCCACCATTTCCCCCCTTTTTATGTTTTCACATTCCTCCGGTAAATAAATTAAACTATCAGCTATTGCGAATGAGCTTAAAATAAAGGATTCCTGCCCTTCAAGAGGAATAACAGAGTTGTTCGATATTTTGCTCTTCAGAAAAAAGGAAAGCCCCTTTTTTTTGGGATAATCGGTAGAAATAGGCAATTGAATTTGTGGCAGAAAAACATTTTTAAATCCTTGTATTGATCTTATCGCCGGATATACATATTCATAAAAGCAGCTAAGCACAGCTGCGGGATTGCCAGGCAGCCCAAAAATCAAAGTCTTGCCGTGTTTTCCAAAAAACAAAGGTTTCCCCGGCTTTTGCTTTATTTTATAAAAAATATTTTTTACACCAAATTTTTCCAGTGATCTTCCCGTAAAATCATAATCACCAACTGAAATGCCGCCTGTTATCAGAACTATATCAGAGATTTTTATGGCTTTTCTTATTGTATTATATACTTCCTTTTGTATGTCTTTTACCAAAAACCTGTTTTTCACTTTGAGGCTAATGGATTGTAATGCGGCTTCAACCGCGTAGGAATTCGATTCATAAATCTGTCCTGGAGATAAAGAGTTTCCGGGTTTCTTCAGTTCGCTTCCTGTAACAATGACACTTACCGAAGGTTTTGGAGTCACTTTTACAGATGTAATTCCCATTGCCGCGAGGTAACCTATTCCCCCGGGAGTAATAATTGTTCTTTCCGGCAGAGCAATTGAACCTTTCTTAACCTGAGATCCTGCTTTTCGGATATTCGCACCGCGCTTGAGAAGTGCATCATCAATGATCAGGTATCCATCTGCTAAACTGATTTTCTCCTGCATAACAACAGTATCCGCTCCCATTGGGAGAGAGGCTCCGGTAAATATCCTTACTGCCTGTCCGGCCTTTAGTTTTCCCTTGTAATACTTGCCAGCCTGGATCTCTCCACTGATTTTTATCTTACTTTTCCCGGTGTAATCCGAAAATACTATCGCGTAACCATCCATTGCTGATTGATCGAACGGAGGTAAGTTCAACGGCGAAACGATGTCTTCCCCAAGAAAGCATCCGAGAGAATCTGCAATTTTAACATCAGATAAAGGAAGTGCACCTGAATTATTTTGTATAAGTTTTTTTGCCTTTCCAACAGAAATCATATAGTATATATGTTTATAGCCAAAGTTGCATTTTGGATAATAGTAATTATATGACCAAGATCATCAACTGGCATGATTTCTCTCAATCAATATTGATTTCCGGTTTTTCATGCCCATCGTTTTTTACATTAACGCAGATCAAAAAAACAGAAAATTTTCATGCAAACTTTCACAGTTCTATGACTCGTATCATTGTTTTAGGGTATTTCAATAGGTAACATTGTAGTTAAAACTATACCCTGTTTAATGGATACTGCAAAAGGCGCAATTGTTTCTAAAGGTGGTTCTCCTTGTTGTGCCAATTGCTGGCTTAGCAATTTTTCAGGGCTTAAAAGCCGGTTGTCCCAAAGTGAAATAGCGACAAATAAACAGGAAAAGGAATATAACAAAGGTGAATATTTGGTGAAAACGGGGGATCAGGTGTCAGGAGTTTATTGCATCAAAAGTGGCATTGTGAAGGTTTCCAAAAAGGGAAACCGCAAAAGAGAATTTATATTATGGACTGCCAGATCAGGCGATGTAGTGGGCTTAAATTCCTTCATCAATGATAAAACTTTTTCCTTTTCCGCATCTGCGATGAATAAGGTTAATGCCTGCTTTATACCTGCATCTGATCTCAAACTTCTATTAAACAACAAACCAATGGTTTTTGTTCAGTTAATGCAGAAGTTGTGCGTAAAACTGGATTTTGTTGAACAACGCATCACCAGCATTTCAAGGAAAAGTATAAAAGAACAATGTGCTGAAATATTAATTTCTATTGCATCGCAAAAGCAATCAGAGAATGACAAAAATATGTATATCAATTATTCTATTAACGATCTGGCTTGTCTTGTCGGTACAACTAAAAACTATATGTACAAAGTATTGCTCGAATTTACAGACCGGAAAATTCTTTCAGTTCACAATCGGGTGCTGATCGTAAATAACATGAATGCACTTTCCTCAATTGCGATGGGGAATGATAAATGATAATAAAGAGCCATGCTACATTCAGAAGTTTCATTTGATAATACAGAAAGGGCTTTTATAACAAAGGATACCCGGGAATTAAAGCGTTCACTTTGGCTCTTTAAGTTAATGGGAAGTCCTTTGCTTGTAAAACTATTTTCAAGTTTGACCCTTTTCGCTATAAAAGTTGGCCTGCCTGTCAGGCTGCCAATTAAGGCAACCATATTTAAACAATTTTGCGGGGGCGAATCTATTGAAGAAAGTAAAGATGTTGTGAAAAAGCTGAGCCAATCGCATATTGGTTCTATTCTGGACTATTCGGTTGAAGGAAAAGAAAGTGAGGAAGATTTTGAAAGTACAAAGAATGAAATTCTACGGATTATCACGTTAGCGAAAGACAATCCGGCAATTCCATATACCAGTGTCAAGCTTACAGGAATAGCCCGTTTTGGACTGCTTGAAAAATTAAATGGCAGGAAAAAATTAAGTAAAGAAGAAGAGGAAGAATTTCAGCGCCTGAAAAAAAGACTTATAGAAATCAGTTCCTATGCTGCCCGAAGCGATGTTCCTGTATACTTCGATGCGGAGGAAAGCTGGATACAGGATACCATTGATATGTTAACTGAAGAAATGATGGAGATGAATAATGGAAAATCAGCGATAGTGCTTACCACTCTCCAAATGTACCGTTGGGATCGGATTGCATACCTTCAGAAACTCATAGAAAAAGCAAAAAGCAATAAATTTTCCATTGGTATTAAGCTGGTTCGCGGAGCTTACATGGAAAAAGAAAATCTCCGCGCAACTAAAATGGGATATAAATCGCCCATTCAACCGAGCAAAGAAAAAACCGATTCTGATTTTGATAAAGCGGTTGACATATGCCTTGAAAATATTGATATTATTACTTTGTGTGCAGGTACACACAATGAAGCGAGTGCGATTCATCTTATCAAAAAAATGGCAGAGCTGAATCTTGCGAATGATCACCCGCATGTTTATTTCTCGCAGCTCTATGGCATGAGTGACCATATTACATACAACCTGGCTGAGTCAGGATATAATGTTACCAAATATCTTCCTTATGGCCCGGTTAAATCAGTTATTCCTTACCTGATCAGAAGAGCCGCGGAGAATACCGCTATTGCCGGTCAAATGAGCAGGGAGTTGCGACTGATAATAGAAGAAAAAAACAGAAGGCAATATTCACGAATGTTACCCGTTGGAAAAGGAACAGGGAAATTATTTTAAAAAAATTCAGCTTGCCATTGCTTCAATTCCGATTTCGCGGACTTTCATTGCAATCCTCTCAAGTATTTCTTTATGGATTTTTTCCAGGCCCTTTTCCGCGGGAACTCTATCAATGGAATATATCATGACCTGTTTGGGCTTAATTTCCTCCAGCAATTTCAGCCATGCGGTTACGTTTTCGTCCGTTGTATTGTCAACAGGATTTCCATTATGTATCCCTTTGAGGAACATTGATTGCACAATCATATCTCCATTAAAATATTGTAAATGATCAACCACCCAGCTCAAACATCTCCGCGAACGTGGCTGATTAATTTTTTGAAACAAGTCTTCTCCGCCCGCATCCAGTTTCAGGATTCTCCGATCAGCCTTTTTTAATGCTTCGACTACACTGCTTCTATTAAGCATAGTTGCATTAGTCAGTACTCCGACTTTTGCATTTGGAAAATATACATTCCTCAGCTCAATGGTGTCATCAATAATTTTTGAAAATTCAGGGTGCATGGTCGGCTCCCCGTTTCCTGCAAATGTAACCGCGTCCGGAAAAATATTTTTTGACTTTAGTTGTATCATTGCCTCTTCAAGATATGTTTTCACTGTACTTCTTGCATGGAAAGTATTCCGGGTCGGGCCTCTTTTCCCGGTCCATCCGCATTCACAATAGATACAATTGAAGTTACAAAGTTTTGAATTCAGAGGTAAAAGATTAATGCCCAAAGACAGCCCAAGCCTCCTGCTCTTCAGGGGGCCGAAAATTATTTTATTAAATAACAGAGTTTCTTGAAACATTATAAACGATACTCTGGCTAAATATATTTTTTGTTCGGATATATTTAAATGATTCCTGTCACACTTTTTCATGATTCAAATCATGTAAAAACATGATGAAAGATGAGTGTTCAAAACAATGTGTAAAAGTTGAAAGTTCGATTCAGGAATATCCATATTTCATAACTTAATTTGCATCACTATTTTATTCCACAAGTATAAAATCAAACTAATTTAATTATGATAGCTCTTGAAATGCCTAAAAAGACCTTGAAGAATAGCGCCGGCACGCATTCTTACGAGGAAGTGCTAAAAAAATGTATCGCCTATTTTGACGGGGACGAGCTTGCAGCTTCAACCTGGATGAATAAGTATGCCATGAAAGACAAGAACAAAAAATTTCTTGAGCTAACTCCGGACGACATGCATTTGCGAATGGCGAAGCAATTCGCGCGAAAAGAAAAAGAATATAAGGAAAAGTCGCACCTGAACGGGAGCTTCAAATATCTTTCGAAGTACGGACAGGAAAGAGAATTTCTTGATGAGAAAAAAATATTCAACTACTTTAAAGATTTTAAATATATAATTCCACAAGGGAGCGTGATGTCGTCGTTAGGAAATCCGCATATTATAGCATCACTTTCTAATTGCATTGTCCTTCCGGAAATTTATGATTCTTATGGCGGAATATTTTATACCGACCAGCAATTGGCACAGCTGTTTAAAAGGCGCTGCGGAGTGGGAATTGATATTTCGACACTGCGGCCGGCCGGAATGTCTGTTTCAAATGCCGCCGGAACTACAACAGGAGCAGTGTCATTTATGGAGCGATTTTCCAATACAACAAGAGAAGTAGCGCAAAACGGCAGAAGAGGAGCATTAATGATTACGATCGATATCGCGCATCCGGACGTGGAGCAATTTATTACTGTTAAACAGGATCTGTCAAAAGTTACCGGTGCAAATATTTCTATCCGCTTGTCGGATGAATTTATGAATGCAGTATCGAATAATGCCGACTATACTTTGCGCTGGCCAATTGATGCGGCCAAACCAAAATACACTAAGGTTGTGAAAGCTCAGGAATTGTGGAATACAATAATAAAATGCGCACACAGTACGGCTGAACCCGGTTTGATATTTTGGGACAGGCAGCATTACTATTCAACATCTTCTGTATATCCGGGGTTTAAAAATGTTTCCACCAATCCCTGTTCGGAAATTGCGATGCAGGGTGGAGACAGCTGTAGACTGATTGCGCTTAACTTATTCAATTTTATTGAAAAGCCGTTTACGTCTAAAGCCAAATTCAATTACAAAAAATTTCATGAAACCACTTATGAGGCGCAGCGGTTGATGGATGATCTTGTTGATCTTGAGCTGGAAGCTATTGAAAGGATTATGGCGAAAATTGAAAGTGACGCGGAGCCCGATTACATTAAGGAAGTGGAAGTAAATACCTGGAAACTTCTTTACAACGCTGGAAAAAAGGGAAGAAGAACAGGCCTGGGGTTTACGGCACTTGGAGACACATTGGCGGGGTTAGGTTTAAAATTTGATTCAGCAGAGGCCATTGCGGAAGTTGAGAAAATAATGAAAACAAAATGCGAGGCGGAGTTTGATAGTTCAATTGACATGTCAATTGAACGCGGGAAATTTTCTGATTTCGATGTTACGGTTGAAAACACATCGGAATTTGTTCAAATGCTGAAAAAAGATTTACCAAAGGTTTACATGCGCATGATGAAATTTGGCAGAAGAAATATTTCTATAAGTACAGTTGCTCCGACTGGTACACTTAGTATGTTGGCTCAATCATCTTCCGGGCTTGAGCCAGTATTCATGCTTTCATACAAACGCAGACGAAAAGTAAATCCACAGGATAAAAATGTGAAAGTTGATTTTGTGGATCCGATGGGAGATGCCTGGCAGGAATTTACTGTTTATCATCATAAATTAAGACTTTGGATGGAAACAACCGGCGAATCAGACCTCTCAAAAAGTCCTTATCAGGGCTCCACTGCGCCTGAGATTGATTGGAAGAAACGTATTGAATTGCAATCTGCTGTTCAAAAATATACTACTCACTCTATCAGTTCAACGATAAATCTTCCAAATGATGTGTCCGTTGATATGGTAGGTAAAATTTACCTTGAAGCATGGAAAAACGGATTGAAAGGAATTACTGTTTATCGTGATGGTTCAAGAACGGGCGTATTGGTTTCCAATGAAAAGAAACCGGAATCAGTGGACATAAAGGAAACACAACCTCCGAAACGGCCCAAAACGTTGGAAGCTGAGATTGTACGCTTTATGAATCATGACGAAAAATGGATTGCCGTTGTAGGAGTTATAAATGGTAAACCTTATGAAGTTTTTACAGGACGAGCGGAGGAATCTTTTAGTATTCCTCAATGGCTTGAGAGAGGCTGGGTAATAAAAAACAAAGCAGAGGACGGAAGTAAACGTTATGATTTTCAATATATGGATAAAGAAGGTTATCGCGTTACCATTGAGGGGCTTTCACGCTCTTTTAATAAGGAATATTGGAATTATGCGAAACTCATTTCAGGTGTTTTGCGGCATGGAATGCCATTGCCTCATGTCGTTGGGCTTATTGAAAATCTCCATTTATATAGCGATACGATAAACACATGGAAAACCGGAGTTGAACGTGCATTGAAAAAATTCATTCCGGACGGCACAAAGGCGGTTGACCATAAATGCAATGAGTGCGGAAGTCCCGATGGATTAATTTATGAGGAAGGATGTATTAAATGTAAAAACTGCGGCAACTCCAAATGTGGCTAAAAACCATGTTTTACATCATAGTTTTATTAAGATCTGCATGATAACTTCGAAAGAATGGATTTGTAGTATGATATTCAGGAACCGGGGTTGAATGGTTTCCTGCAGTTGTTGTTTTTTCTATGTTGAACGCTGATACCTGAGTTTTTGGTATTGTTCATTTGCAGGTAACATTATTACATGTAATCCATAGGGCGTGGTTAATACCAGCGAAATATGAAGGAGTATGATTTAACAAATACATTATTTTGGGTTTGGGACAATTTGCCATTTAAGCAATTTGTAAGTCCAGAGAGGCGGATTTACTGGCCTTACTTGTCATTGTGTTTTGTTTATGCTTTGATATTTATAATTTTCTCGAAGAGAAACAAGCTGACTGACAATCATCCAAAACTGTGGTTTTCTTTGTCGGCAAGAGTTGATTATCTTGCATGGTTATCCAACCATTTTTTACAAATCTCTGTCCTGCCACTTATATTTGCAAGCGGACTATTATTGGCCACTAAGTTTTATCATTGGCTTACAGGGACCTTTGGCTACTGCACTTTAAAGATCCCTCTTACCTCCTGGGGAGTTGTCTGGTATTCAATAATTTTTTTAGTCGTGTCTGACTTTTCAAGATTTATATTGCATTACCTGGTACATCATTATCCGTTCTTATGGAAAATTCATAAGATGCATCATACCGCGGAAGTATTAACTCCATTCACATTATTCAGGGTTCACCCATTGGAAATGATATTGTTTCATATCCGTTATTTATTGGTATACTCTTTGATTACCGGTGGTTTTTTATTTTTGTACAACGATTTTTTCGAGTTTCCAAAATTATTTGGGGCCAGTTTTTTTGTTTTTGTATCCAATATCCTGGGAGCGAACCTCAGGCATTCAAATATCCCCATTGGGTTTGGCTTCCTGGAACGGTTGCTGATAAGCCCAAAACAACACCAGATGCATCATAGCAAGGATCCCGATTTGCAGGAGTCTAACCTCGGTTCACTTTTTGCTCTTTGGGATATATTATTCTCAACCTGGAAACCATCCAAAGGAGTTGAAAATATTCAATTCGGCGTAAATGGGCACATAAAGCAGTCCTTTGGAGACGAAATGATTAATCCATTTGTAGAGTGGTGGAGTGATATTAAAAAAGTATTCAAATTAAAATTCACCCGCAAATAAAATTCATTTTGAATACAAAAAAATTAATGTTTTATTGTTGATTTCAAGAATATATATGATGCGCATAAGGAATAAAAATATCGCTCAGTTTAAAGATGCCCGGATGTATGTTATAAATGATGCTAACCCGTTTGAAATTATAAATAATCTCTTCATTAAAAGTGATTCCGCTTGCTCTCCCGTACGTATTAAATTTATTTATGTGCCGGTATGTATATTTATGGTTTTTCTGTTTTCATGTAAAAAGGAAAGCCAGCGCCCGGCAAATCCAGCACCGCCATCTCAGGGGATCGATTTATCAGTTAGCTATAAGGTTGATAGCGATGTTTTTATGACCAATCATTTTATGTACAAAACTCAGGCCGGCTATGATTATAGTATAACCAGGCTGGTATATTATCTTTCAGAGATCAGCTTGATAAAAGCCGATAGCAGTGGTTATTTGCTAAAAGACTATCAATATATGGATGCTCTGACATTTCAGACAAATCAATTGACTTTAACAAATATTCCCGCGGGGAATTACATAGGGCTAAAATTTAACATTGGACTTGATTCAATACATAATATCTCAGATACCCTTGCCGTTACTCCGGAAAACATTAATATGCAGTGGCCTCAGATGATGGGTGGCGGCTATCATTTTCTGAAATTGGAAGGTTATTATAAAGACTCATCCGGAACTTATGGTTACAATATGCATCTCGGCACCAACAATTGTCTTATACATGTTAAATTATATAAGCCTATTACAATATCAACTGACACAAAAACACCTGTTAGCATTGTAATGAATATAAATGAGTGGTTTCGTGATCCACATGTGTTTGATTTTAATGTTGACGGTAATTACATAATGGGGAATGCCGTAGCTATGAAAAAAATTGCAGAGAATGGTACTGATGTTTTTAGTTTTTGAATTCATCAGAATAGTGATAGCCCTCCAAAAGAATTTACCCAAAATAAATGAGGCGGATTACTGTACATGAAAAAGAATTCACTTGTAATTATTGCTTTTATTATCATCGTCTTTTCTTGCAGGAGGGATGCGGATATAGTTTGTACTGCTACGCCATATACGTTAACAATTCCGAAAAGATTTCCCCAGCCTGTTATTCCAGCCGACAATCCATTGACAGTAGAGGGAATTCGCCTTGGCAGGATGCTGTACTATGATCCGATCCTTTCGAGCAACGGATTATCCTGCTCTACTTGTCACAAAAACGAAAGGTCATACTCGACGCCTTTTTTTACAACAAAAACGGGACAAAAAATAAGCGTTCCTCCACACATTAATCTGGCCTGGAATACCGACTATAACTGGAATGGATCTGAGCCGACATTAGACCGTTTATGTCTGGGAGACTTCGGCCCCGATTTTTTTAATACAAATATGGCAAGTCTGGTGCAGAAACTTAAAAAACATCCGCAATATCCATTGCTATTTAATAAAGCGTTTAGTATATCAGATCTTTCAACTATCACTTATAGCGAGCTTCAGCTAAAAATAGTATACGCAATCTCACAATTTATGCGCACAATGATCTCTTCTGAATCGAGGTGCGACAAAATGGTCAGGCACGAAATTATGTTTACCCCGGAAGAAATGGATGGGTTTCAAACATTTGTTACTGAAAGAGGTGATTGCTTTCATTGCCATGGGTACCCGCTATTTACCAGTAATACCTTTAATAATAATGGATTAGATTCTACCCTTACCGGCGCAAATCTTGGCCGGAACCTTGTTACCAGCAACAATTATGATAAGGGCAAATTCAGTGTCCCAACATTAAGAAATATTGAACTAACCGCACCCTATATGCACGATGGCCGATATCAGACGCTTGAAGAAGTAGTTGAATTTTACAATTCAGGAGTTCATTGGAACTCCCCCAACGTGGATCCATTAATGACTAAGCCCGCCAAGGAATATGGACTTAACCTTACTCCTGTTCAAAAAGCCAATCTTGTTAAATTCTTAAAAACATTAACCGACACAATCTTTATTAATAATCCTGATTTCAAAAATCCGTTTTAAAGTAATTTCTAATTTTTTGTATTCACTCAAATGTTGAATATCATACGTAATCATTTTTTTCATATTCTTTGGGCTGTGTCTTTTTTGTTTGTTTCATGCACACATTATAAAGCTACTCCGGATTACGATGGATATCCGGAGCAAATAGGAAAAATTGTTGTTGGCCGATGTTCGGTGAGTGGTTGTCACAATTCCGTCAGTTCCTATGCCTGTGCCGGCCTTGATTTATCATCATGGGAGGCATTGTTCAAAGGGAGCAGAGCTAATTCATCTGTCATCCCGTACCGTGCAGATTTAAGTTTTCTTTTGTTTTCAATAAATACGTATAACGATTTTGGACCAAAACTGTATCCAACAATGCCCCTGAATAAGCAACCTTTAAGTAAAGATGAATTTATTACAATAAGGGAATGGATAAACAAAGGTGCTCCGAATGATAAAGGGGAAATTAAATTTGCCGGTAATATTAATCGTAAAAAATTGTTTGTTGCCAATCAGGGCTGTGATCTGGTTACGGTTTTTGATACGGAATCCAAATTAATAATGAGGGCTATTAATGTGGGGAATTCATTGCAAACCGAAGCTCCTCATGACATGATTATTTCCCCGGACGGGCAATATATTTATGTGTCCTTTTATGCCGGTAATTTATTTCAGAAATTCAGGACAAGTGATAATTCAAAGGTGAGTGAAATTGTCTTATCAGATTATAGCTGGCACTCCATTGATATTTCCGGTGATTCAAAGACAGGCATTACCACCCATCTCAGTGGAAACGGCAAAGCGACCTTAATTGATTTAGAAAACATGAAGATTATTGCAACATATCAGGGAAGCGGATTGCTTATTTATCCCCACGGTTGTGCCTTAAACTACGATGCCAGTATAGTATATATTACATCTCAACAGGGAAATTATATTTACAAAATTAATTTGTCGGATCCTCAAAATCCTGACATTAACCCTATTGTATTGCAACCCGGCACACTGCCTTATTCCAATGGAATTTATAAGCCTTATACGATCAAATATTTTCCTGATTACTCGAAATATGCGGTTACTTGTCAGGGAACCAACGAGCTGCGAATATTTGATGCGTCTAATGACAGCCTGTTGAGTAGTATTAAAACGACAGGAGTGCCCCAACTAATGTCGTTCTCGAATACTTTTCCGTATCTGTTCGTAAGTTGCATGGAAGATTCCGCGAATATCCAAACAACAAGCCGGGTAAATGTTATAAATTATCATTCACAGAAAATGGTTGCAGATATTTTTACGGGATACCAGCCAAGGGGCATTGCGGTAGATGACGACAATAATTGTGTTTGGGTTGCCAACCGGAATATTTCCCCGGTGAGTTGGGCCCCTCACCATACTACACTATGCAATGGTAATAACGGCTATATAACGATCATTGATATGGTTACATTAAAGTTGGTCCCCGGCTGGAAAACAGAAGTGTCTGTTGATCCATATTGCATTGCTATAAGAAAATAGCTGGTATTTATATACTCCTAAATCTATGACCAGCATCATGTTTTGGGGATAATACATTATGTACATTCGCTTTTCCAATATGAGGAAGGGATAAATACAAGGTAAGAGAGACTTCCATTTTATAAATTCATAAATGAATAATATACCTCAGCACACCTTTCATATTCCCGTCATGGGATTAGGATATACAATCGACACCCCGGTAAAGGTGGCCCGGTTCGGTATTTCATCCGTTGTTTCCATTATACAGGATATTTTAGTTGAACAGATGCGCGAATTTTATTGCAAGCAATCAGGCGAAGTATATGTTCATATACCCCAGCAGGATATTGACCATAGAGCCAGGCGGATTACATCGTACCTTAACCTGCTCCAGCGCATTGTAAACAGGCAAGTGGAAGCGATGAAAAAAGAACCTTTTGAAGAGGGGATGGATATTGTAAAATATTTTAAACTTCTTCCCGATCATTCTCCTGTTAAACAACTCTACTCGGAAATGACAAAGACAAGCGGGGAAGCCAGGGAATTACTTCAAAAACAATTGCGGGGTAAAATTACGGCAGGTGCAATTGATGTAAATATCATGACTAAGCTGGATAACCAGAACTATTCCAAAGACAATGTTCTGCTTCCGCCCGAATACTCTGATGCATTGGCTGCACTCCGTGGTTTTGCCAATAGTGACCTTTCCTCATCTATGGTTTTTTCGGCCGGACTTAACCCCCGTTTATTTGCTTATGCTGAAACATTCAGCGATTTCTTTCCGGATACTGACGGAAACATTAAAAAGAAAATTATACTGAAAGTGAGTGATTATAGGTCAGCACTTATACAGGGAAAGTTTCTTTCGAAAAAAGGATTGTGGATTTCCGAATTTCGTATTGAGTCGGGATTAAATTGCGGAGGCCATGCTTTTCCAACGGAAGGTCATCTGCTGGGACCAATTCTGGAAGAATTCAAGAATAGAAAACAGGAACTGACTTCCGAATTGCTTGAAATCTGTAACCGGGCGCTACAGGAAAAAAATTACAACAAGTTGCCGCCTCTGAAGGATATTCGTATTACGGTTCAGGGGGGTATCGGTACTGCAAAAGAAGATGCATTTTTGCGCGAATATTATAACGTAGATGGAACGGGGTGGGGGAGTCCTTTTCTCCTCGTTCCTGAAGCCACTAATGTTGATGATGCCACATTACGGCAGCTCGCCAGTGCAAAAGAAGAAGATTATTTTTTGAGCCATGCATCTCCGTTAGGAATACCCTTTAATAATTTCAGAAAAAGCTCTTCAGAAGAACAGCGAAAAATGCGGATTGAAAAAATGAGAGCAGGCAGTCCCTGTTATAAGAAATACCTTGCGTTCAATACGGAATTTACTACAACCCCGATCTGTGTTTCATCCCGTGAATATCAAAATCAGAAGGTAAAAGAGCTATCTGAACTTAATTTAAACCATCGCGAATTTGAAAGAAGATTCGATGAGATAACTGCAAAAGATTGCTTGTGTGAAGGACTTTCCTCTTCGGTTCTTTTGAAGAATCATATTCCTGTATCTCACCGCCTGGAGGCTGTAACAATATGCCCGGGGCCCAATCTGGCTTATTTTTCAAAAGTGTTTTCATTGGAGGAAATGGTTGGTCACATATACGGGCGTTTAAATATTCTGAATTCATCCTACCGTCCCCATGCATTTATTAAAGAACTGAAAATGTATATTGACTACCTGAAAGAAGAAGTGGAAAAGAACATTGACACGCTGACTGAAAAACAAACAAAGTATTTTTCATCTTTCAGGTCCAATCTTTTACAAGGAATAGAATATTACAAACAACTTATTCCGAAAATGGCAAATGAGGCAGAGGATTTAAAGAGCAGAATGGCAGAGGAAATTGATGCATTGAAAAATAACCTCATCAATTTTTATTTTTCAGAAGGAGTGAAAGTAGCTTAGCAAAACCATTTGGATTTACATTGCGGAACTGAAGATTTGTGTTTTTGGCGAGTTTTCCCATAACCTTGCATCAAACGCCATGCAAACATTTCGCAGAAAAGCTATTCCGTTTTTATTCACTTTTAAATGATTGGGCGATATTGTAATCAAGCCATCGTTTTCCATTTCTTTTAAGCGATCTAACGCATTAGATAACCCTTTGTACTGCTGGTGTTCCTTATTCCAGTTCGTTTCAAAACGACACATGATATTGAGTATGTGTTTCCTTAATATTAAATCTTCCTGGCTTAATAAATGTCCTTTGAAAACGGGAAATATTCCCTTGGCGATAAGTCCCTGGTAGTCCTCAACCTTTTTAACATTTTGCATATAACTGTACCATGTGTCACTAATGGACGATACTCCAAGGCCTATCATCAGCTGAGTGTAATTATGCGTATAGCCCATAAAATTTCTGTGCAGTTTACCCGAAACAGACGCTTCATACAATGAATCTGTTTTTAGCGCAAAATGGTCCATCCCGATTTCTTCGTAACCCGCTTCGTTAAACAGTCCTCTTCCTGTTTCATATAGAATCCGTTTCTCCACATCTATAGGCAAGTCGGCTTCCGTAAATTTTCTTTGTCCCGGCTTTATCCAGGGAACGTGTGCATAACTGTAAAAGGCAATCCTGTCCGGCTTTAGCAGTTTTACTTTATCTATTGTATTAATAATGCTTTTCTTTGTTTGTAAGGGAAGACCATAAATCAAATCGAAATTTACTGATGTGAAGCCAATAGTGCGGGCTTCTTCAACTATACTCTTCACTTGCTCATAGCTTTGAACTCTATTGATTATATTCTGTACTTTGGGATCAAAGTCCTGTATACCAAAGCTTACTCGCCTGAACCCAAGATCATACAAAGCCTTCAAATGATTGCTATTTGTATTATTTGGATGTGCTTCAAAGCTGAATTCGGCCTCCTTGCACACAATGGCTGTTGTCAAAATGCCATCAATAAGCAGCTTCAGGTTCTCCGAACTGAAAAAGGTGGGAGTCCCCCCTCCTAAATGGATCTCTTTGATTCGTGGCTTTTCATTGAACACGTTGAGATACATTGACCATTCTTTAAGAATGGATTTAATATAGGGTAATTCAACATTGTGATTGACTGTAATGCGTGTATTGCAGGCGCAATAGGTACATAGGCTCTCACAAAAGGGGAGATGGATATAAATACTTATTCCGTCTTTTTGATTGCTTTTGTCAAATGAAAATTTGACTGACTTTATCCATTCATCAATTGTCGGTGGTTTTACGTCCCAATATGGAACAGTCGGATAGCTGGTATACCGGGGAGCGGCAACATTATATTTACTGATCAGGGTATCCATTTTCACTATATATTATCACCGGCATGCCACTCGGCAAAGGAAGTTGCAGTTTCTCTTAACCGCAAATGGTGGAGTTTTGCATTTCCGGGTAATTGAAGCATTATTTTTTTTACAAAGTCTACTAATAAATTTTCGCAGGTTGGTTGATAATTAACCAGAATGATTTTTTCATTCCACTTACTTCCGAAGTCCGATTTTACAAAGTCCTTATGTGGGGAATTGGCATTGAGAACCAGGCTGTGATCAAACTTGTCAATGATTTGCGATTTCACGATCTCTTTTAAGTCCGAGAAATCAAGCAACATTCCATTTTTTGGGTCGTTCTCCCGATTGTTTATCTTCCCAATAATACAAACCGACAGGTTATATGAATGACCATGTATGTTTTTACATGGACCATCATGCCCAAAAAGCGCATGAGCCATTTCGAAATAAAATTCTTTTGTAACCCTTATCGTATCCATGTTTGGTTAACTACACCTTTTTACAAAGGACGATAAGAACGCCTTACCAAAGAATGATTTTGATCATTAAAAAAAATTAGGAAATTGTTTAATCTTACGTTTAAAGTTGGGTTCTTCCTTTAAAGGAAAACAATGTATCCGGAAATATGGGGTGCTGTTACGCTGAGTGAGAGAGGAGGGTATTGAATTGGTCAGGGAGTACTGCAATTCCTCATTATTCAGGGTTTTCATGGGCTCTCATAATAGTTCGGCATTTTTATTGATTAATTATTATCTTTTTGTTTTGCAATAATTCCTGAGCACCTTTTATACGTAAAAAATAGACACCTGAAGCGAGCGCTGTTTTATCAAAGCGCATTTCATTTTTACCCGCCATAAGTGGACCTTCAAATAGCATTTTTACTAATTGACCCTCCATATTGTAAATACAAATATTTGCTTCAGTTTGCATCTTTTCTATATCGAATGAAAGAGTGAACTGTTCTATGAGAGGATTAGGGTAAATATTCAGAGAGTTGTTTTCATTAAATTGAGATACAGAAGTTAGTGTCCCGATAGTAGTTATTTGAGATATCCAGCATGAGCGAATATTGCCCTGACCTCCATATTCTCCTGAAAACCATGCAGTAGGTTTTTCCGCATTGTGCTTACGGGTTATGGATGAATAATCTCCGTAACGTGAAGACCCGCCAAGTGTGCCTAAACCCTCTTTTAATTTTATTGGTAGTGACCAATTACCTGTGTCATCGCAAACTACGGCAGAGAGACTTGGATAAATATTTTTGTTAGATTCCTGATAACCGATAACAACCGTTTTATCGGATTGAGAACTGCCGAATAATGCAACGGATGGATAACAAACATCGCTATTGGGCTGTGAGAAATAATAAGGTGTGGCTGTTTTCGTATTTACATTTATCCGGTAATATCCTATTACATTATAGCCGTTGTTATTCTGATCGGTATTGTGAACGCAATGTACGATACCGTTACAAAAAACAGCGCTCAACATACGCGCCTCTGCTGTGGTGCTTAATAAAATGGAGGACCCTTTCTGACTGGCTTTACCTGCTGCATAATAAATGGGTACGGGAATAGAATAAATATTCATCAAAGGGTTACCTCCAATAGTGTCTGTGATTTCCACTAAATGAAGTGATTTATTTCCTGTTCTGGAACTTACCAGGTAGGCTTTGTTGCCATAAGGAGTATCGGAACGACCATGACCGGCAACGCATACCCATACACTATTTGTTGAGGGCAAGTATGTTTCCATTCTTAAGGGCTTGCCATTATAGCCATCGGTTTTAGAAACCTGATAAATGCGGGAATGGTCGTTGCCAACTACAAAAGTTGTAAATAGCAGATCTTTGTCCGTTACCCCGGCAAATGGGTAATCTAGGAATCCCGATTCATTGGGAGCAGTTATATTATATTTGTACCATTTACCTGTAGGGTCATTGGTAGCCGAGAAGGCAACATGTATCTTAAGTGTTCCGGGGATGGCGATAACAATAAAACGATCACTGTAGCTGTCATATATCACTCTGGGATCAAAAGGCGAAGTTCCAAACCCAAAAAAGGAACCTAAGGAATTAGAATAAAGAGAAGTGCCCAAAGTATCTGTTATTAAAATTTTTTTATTAATCATTTGTACGATATATTTTCCGTTGGAAACTGCAGTTCCATTATCAAATGGCGGGAGCCCATTGGTTGATCCGGAAAAACTTTTACCGGCTACGGGTGTAACCGTGCTTGTAGCTTGCGGTACCATCTGATTTTCCTGGCTTTTATTTTCATTTTGTAATAATTTTTGTTTTGTTTTTTCATCTTGTAATTTTTTCATTTCAGGATCTGACCAGTTTTCAACAGTTATATTTTGAATTGAAAAATTCCACGAATCTAATGTTTGTTTCATTGGCTCTATATTTCCAGCCAGAGGGATAACGTCGTAGGTAGATGGAAGGATGGTTGCTATTTTCTGAGAGTATCCCTGAACATACCATATAAATACCAATAGTGCTGTTCTAAAAATTGATGTTTTCACTTGAACATATTTTTAGTTAGACATTAATTTTTATTCTTTTTTGAGTTGAAAAAGCATCCGGAATTTAAAAATTTCACTTGCGAGCTCTATGGCTCAACTCTTTGTCCTTGATGCTGATGTCAGTTTCATCTG
>JACPDY010000154.1 GCA_016183775.1 Bacteroidota bacterium | reverse complement strand
GTTGCCGCCCGTTGCGATTACCAATTTATCACAGGTAACCGACTCGCTGTTAGCAAATGTTAGTGTAAAGTTTTTTTTCATGGTATCAGGGATGATCCGGGTGACAGTACAATTCGTCACTATCTGTATATTGTAATGATGGGCTTCCTCAAGCAGGCAGTGAATGATCGTTTCAGAAGTGTCTGTAACCGGGAACATGCGCCCATCTTCTTCTGTTTTCAATTTAACGCCCCGGTCTCCGAACCATTCAATTGTATGTTTCACAGAAAAGCGATCAAAGGCGCTGTGGAGTTCTTTTTCCCCGCGGGGATAATTTTTTACCAGATCGCGGTTGTCGAAACAATGATGAGTTACATTGCAACGCCCGCCTCCGGAAACACGTACTTTGCTCAATAGTTTGGATGACTTTTCCAGGATCGTTACTTTGGCTTCAGGATCAAGTCTTGCGCAATTCACAGCGCAAAAAAAACCGGCAGCACCGCCGCCTATAATCATAATCTCTTTTGTCATTGGGGAGAAGATATGACATTACTTTAAATGCGGTGACATATCTGAATTGGGTTAAAATTTAACACCCATAATAGCAATATCATCCACTTGCTCCCGGCTGCCGAGCCATTCATTCAGGGTGTCTTCGAGTTTCTTTTGCTGTGCATCAAGCGGTAAAGCTGTGTTTTCGGCGAGTAACTTCCGGAAAGGAGGATAGAAGAACTTTGTTCGTTTTGGTCCTCCAATTGCATCCGCATAACCATCGGTGAACAGGAAAACGTAATCACCCGGTTCAATATTAATCGTATGATTATTGAACTTAAATGATGCATCATGCATCATTGTTTTTCCAACGGGTTGTTTGTCGGCTTTATATTCTTTTAATTCTCCCTTGCGAACGTGGTACATCGCATTGTGGGCGCCGGCAAACTCAAGCACTTTGGTGATCGGGTTATAGGCGCATACTGCAATGTCCATGCCGTCTTTAACTTTCCGGCCATCCTGGTTCGGGTTGAGCATTTCATCAATTTGTTTGCTTAGCTCATCTAATATTAATGAAGGAGTAACGATGCCCATTTCCTTTACAACATTACTTAAAAGATTATTACCTATAATGGACATAAATGCGCCGGGTACACCATGTCCGGTACAATCGGCCATAGCGAAAATGATCTTACCATTTTTGTTATGTACCCAATAAAAGTCGCCGCTGACAACATCTTTTGGCCGGAAGAAGATGAATGAGTTGGGCAGGTTTTTATGTATAGTTTCCATCGGTACAAATACAGCTTCCTGTATCCGCTTGGCGTAATCAATACTATCCCTGATATTCTGGTTTTGGAGTTCAACAATTTCTTTTTCCTTACGGAGTTCTTCTGTACGTTCCAGTACTTTTTGTTCGAGGATCTGGTTTTGTTCTTTGAGTTTACGTTCGCGGTATTGGACAAAAACAATTATAACTGCTATAAGTACAACCCCGACAATGCTCCAGAACCACCACGTTCTCCAAAAGGGAGGTTTAATGGTAAATATAAAGGAAGCGGGTTCCTTATTCCATACGCCATCATTATTGGCCGATTTTACTTTGAATGTATATTTACCGGGGTTGAGCAGCGAATAGGTTACGTAATTTTGCTTTTGAGGCGGAGACCAATCCAGGTCATGTCCTTCAAGCATGTACTTATAAGTAACACGCTTCGGATTAGTTAAACTTGCTCCCACAAAATCAAACGTAAAGTGGTTCTGGTCATACCTAAAAACATGATCATCCTTTATCTCAATTTTGTTAAAGAACAATCGCGGGTAATCCAATACTAAAATAGGTTCAACCTGGTTATTCTTTTCGCTTTTGGATGTGTACTTAACAAGCCCGATAATGGAGCCAAACCAAAGGTTGCCATCAGTATCCTTAAACACCGCATTGGGGTTAATTTCAACTCCAAGGAATCCGTCCTGTTTCCCGTAATGTTTGAATAGTTCATCTTTAAGATTGAATTTGTCGATCCCCTGGTTGTTGCCTATCCAAAGATTATTAAGGTTATCGCATACAAGCATGAATGATTGATCGGATGTCATACCGTCTTTAGTGGTATAGTTTTTAAATGATTTACCATCGTACCTGTAAAGTCCTTTTTCAAAACTTCCGAACCACATATTGCCGCGATTGTCTTCGGTGATACAAAGTGTAAAAAAGTTATTATATCCTTCCTTCTCGGAAAATTTTTTAAATGATGTGCCATCATACATCGTTAATTCTCCGCCCAAACATCCGAACCAAAGGTTTTGTTTACTGTCTTTGTAGATTGTAAATATCTTATTACTTCCTAATCCTTCTTTGGTGGTGTAGCTCTCAAATTTTTCAGTATTTATGTTGAATTTGCCGGCTCCATTATTTGTTGCAAACCAGATGTTCCCATCCCTGTCATTACTGATACCATTCACTTCGTTGTTGCAAAGGCCATTGGATATTGTGTAATTCGTTGTATTGTTATTCGTCGGGTTAAAGCGGGATACACCTGTTGTGTAATTGGTGTACCAGATATTTCCTTTTGCGTCTTCTAAAAGCGATGTCGTGTTGGTGGTTGTACCGTTACCACCGGTGCGATTAATAAATGTGTTTTTTGACGAATGATCATTCTTGGTGAATTCAACCAGACCTCCTTCGGTACCGATCCAGTATTTCCCGTTTTTTGCCTGGATAACCGACCATACCAGGCTGTTTTTTATTTTTTCTCTTTCTCCGAATATTTCAAACTGTTCATCAAAATATTGGTTAAGATTAAGGTACGTCCCTATCCATATGTTTCTTTCCCGGTCCTGCAAAATACTCATCACTTTATCATTACTCAAGCCCTGGGCCGTTGAAATAGTCTGAAACAGGGGTCCCTGGTATTTATTGGCTTCAAGAGCCGGAAGGTATTTGCTCACACCGCCCCCAAAAGTGCCGATAAAAATATTCTTATCAACGTCTTCAATGATTGTTTTAACATGATTAAAAGAAAGTCCTCCGTCAGATGTAGTATATGTTTTTACTTCTTTGTTTGAAAGGTGAATACGCGTTATCCCTTTATCTTCCGTGCCAACCCAAAGGTTTCCTTTGCTGTC
Source organism: Bacteroidota bacterium (assembly GCA_016183775.1). NCBI lineage: Bacteria > Pseudomonadati > Bacteroidota > Bacteroidota bacterium. The sequence continues at coordinate 6,822 of JACPDY010000154.1, read as the reverse complement.
AGATAATACCGCGGTTATAAGGGAAGATGGAAGGTTATAGATAGTCTCAAACTTTTTTCCGTCTATAGTTTTAACAAGGCCATTGCCGGTAGCTATGTAAATTGCGCCATATACATCGACAGATAAATTATTTATTTTATTCGAGGGCAGGCCGGCTTTTTTATCTATGAGTTTGAAGGTGCCGGTTTCGGTGTCTGAAACCTTTTGCAATTCATCTGCCGTTGGAGTATAGCTGATCAATCCATGTTCACTTGTTGCGAACCAGAGTGTTCCATTGTTGTCAAGTACAATGCTGGTTATGGTCGATGATATAACAAAGTTGCCCGTATTAACAGGATGAAACTTCAAGCTGGCCGGACTGTATTTTGATATTCCTCCGTTCCAATGGCCAAACCAGATGTTGCCGGCCTTGTCCAAACAACTTGAGGTGACACGGTATTCGGCAAGACTGTCTTTTTTAGAAAAGTTTTCAAAACGCAGGCCATTGTATTTCGATACACCGGCCATAGTTCCAAACCAGATGTTCCCATTGTAGTCCTGCAACATGGTATATATGCTGGATTGAGGAAGGCCATCTTCTATACCAAACTGGTTAAGGTTAAGTGTTTGTGCCAGCGAAGTGATGCCGGTTACAAGGCTTAACACGATTAATAATTTTCTTAAGTTCATAGGCGCGATCTTAAATAGATTTTACTTCAGCGATTCCTTAGCGTTAACAATTGCTTTTGTGTCAATAATATCAAGTAATTTTGTCAATGGATTTTGAGTACTGTACTTGGTACTCAGGTTTGCCATGTGTTTTGCATACGCTTTTTTAAGCAGTTTCATCTGGTTCATTTTCGCGAGTTGTTCCTCGCGCATGGCCATCAATTGTTGTGTGACCTGGTTATTGCCGGCTGCAGCTCTCGTCTTAGGGTCCATCAGGTTATCAATTGCGACAAGGTTGTTTTCCATTTCTTTTATTAGTTTGTCAATTTCAACCATCCTGTCTTTGGGATATTTTTGACCGGAATTAATAGCTTCCGCTTCGGTATAGGCTTCTTTTGCTGTAGTATAATCTTTTTCATCAAAAGCTTTGTCTCCTTTCGAGATAGCATTTTTATATTTCTGGTCAACGTCATTCCGTTCTGCGAGGATCAGTTTGTCTATTTCAGCCAATTTGTCTTTAGGTAATTTTTCAGTTGGCTTTAATTTTAACGCATCGTTAAAAGATGTTTTGGCTTTATCGTAATGTTTTAATCCGAGCTCTTTTTCGGCGAGTGCAATGGTGGAATTGTATTTGTTATCCAGTTCTTTCATGACGGCTTTGAGTAATCCTTCAACTTTAGCCAGTTGTGCCTTAGGCATTTTTTGTTCTGGCTTAAGCGTAGAAGCTTCAGAGTAGGCATCCCGTGAGGTTTCATACTCTTTATTATCCAGCGCCTCTTTGCCTTTTTTCATGGCCTCATTATATTTTTTATCCAATTCTTTTTTGAAGTTGGGGTCTTTTGCAATTGCGGCATCGATCTTTGCCAGTTGATCTTTTGGATATTTTTCAGTTGGTTTTTGTTTCAGCGCGTTGGCGAATAACTCTTTTGCTTTCATGTAATTTTTTTCTTTGAAGGCTCTATCGCCATTAGAGACAAGGGTGGTGTAATCTGTAGACGTTTCACCTGCCCTGAGCTGCTTGTTGATCTCTTTGATCTGCTCTTTGGGATATTGCTCCGAAGGATTCAGGGCAAGGGCTGTATTATAAGCTTCTTTCGCACGTTCAAGTTCCTTATTCAGGAAAAGTTTATCGGCTGTAAAAACAGCGTCTTTATACATTTGTGAAATTTCAGCCAGCTTATCTTTAGGATATTTTTCAAACGAATTTAAAGCGGAAGCCTCAGCATAAGCTTCTTTTGCTTTGACATAATTTTTCTCCAGGAAAAATTTATCAGCCCTGTATATGACATCTTTGTATTTTTTTGAACTTTCTTTGAATGCTAGCTGGGCAATCTCATCGATCTTTTGCTTCGGATATTTTTCACCCGGCTTAAGTTTACTTGCATCCCGAAAGCCCTTTTTTGCCTGTTCGTATTGTTTCGCGTTGAAGTCCTTATCGGCCTGCGAAATAAGTTCAGCATACTTGATGTCAGCCGGATTACGGGATTTTAAGATAACGTCTATTTGTTTCAGTTTGTCGCGTGAATATTTATCATTAGGTTTCAGCGTTGATGCGATATAGTAAGCATCCTTAGCGGTCAGGTAATCTTTTGTGCCGAGAGCCCTGTCACCTGTTGCAACTGCGTCTTTATATTTTTTTTCTTTATCAGTTTCATCGCCGCTTCCTCCGCCTTTTAGTTTATTTAATAAAGCTTCTCTCTCTTTCGGTGTTAACTTTGCAAGTTCTTTTTTCAACGATTTCTGATAGTCGGGATCACTGCTGAAGTTGTTTTCGGTGGCAGAATACACAAGTTTGTCAAATGGCTTATCAAGCAGCTCTGCGCCAAGGTTGACAGATGTTATGCCATACATGTTAACAATGTGTTCAACATAATAATATAGTTTGCTTTTGCTTTCTTTGCCGGGTACGCTCGCGTCAAGCACAAATTTTTTTGTTACAAAATCTTTCCTGGTAAAAGTGAAAAAATAATCCTTGTACAATTCAAGTGTGAACTTAATGTTACCATTCTCCGGTGTATAGCGGGTTTGAAGGAGTTTATTGCTGGCTTTTTCGTAAACAGAAACAGAAACGCCGGGTATTGGAGTGGTTCCGCTTACATCATGATTACGCACTTTAAAGATGAGGTCCATCGTTTTTGTATCCTGTGAAAACGCATAGCCTTGCAATAGCAAAAATAAACTAATAAGGAAAGATGAACCTGTACCTTTTCTTGCGTTTTTCATACGTATTTTGAAGAAACCAAATTTATTAAATAAAACGTAAGTAACAACATAAAAATGCTGATAATGAGAGATTTGAATGGTGTTAATAATCTTTTGTTATTAACTAATTATCAACAAGAAGTATGCATTACGTGGCTTTTGGATAAATTGGTGGAATAAATGTCAGAAGTGTCAGAAGCTGGAAGGCTGAAGTCAGGAGAAACCAAGCTCCGGTCTTCCGATTTCTGTCTGCTGATCTTTTAATCTTCAATCAAATGCAATTCTCACACTTACACGTTCATACCCAATTCTCGCTGCTTGATGGGGCTGCTGATATAGGTTCATTGTATAAGAAAGCAGTGAACGACAATATGCGGGCCATTGCCATAACCGATCATGGCAATATGTTTGGCGTTTTTAAATTTGTTGCCGAAGCGGGTAAATACAACACTCCCGATAATCCGAATAAAATAAAACCGATTGTTGGCTGCGAATTCTATGTTGTCGAAACCCGTCACAAGCGCCAGTTTACAAAGGAGGATAAAGATATTCGTTACCATCAGTTGTTGCTCGCTAAAAATGCCGAAGGTTACAAGAACCTGATTAAGTTGTGTTCATTGGGTTACATGGAAGGTTTGTATGGTAAGTATCCCCGTATTGATAAAGAATTGATATTGCAATATCATACAGGATTGATCGCAACTACCTGCTGCCTTGGGGCTTCAGTTCCTAAGGTGATCTTAAGAAAGGGAGAAGCTGAAGGAGAAAAGGAGTTTAAGTGGTGGCTCGACCTGTTCGGGGAGGATTATTACATTGAACTGCAGCGCCACGATATTCCCGATCAGATAAAAGTGAATGAAGTATTACTGGGTTTCGCGAAAAAGTATCACGTGAAAATTATCGCTTCCAATGATTCGCATTATGTGGACCAGGCTGACTCCAACGCGCATGATATCCTGCTTTGTATCAATACAGGTGAAAAGCAGAGTACACCTACCATGAAGGATTTTGCCGAAGATGATGTAATGACAAAGGATAAGCGTTTCGCGTTTTACAACGACCAGTTTTATTTTAAAACAACCGCTGAAATGAGCACTTTGTTCAGCGATATTCCGGAAGCCATTGATAATACCAACGAGATAGTTGATAAGATAGAACCCCTGAAGCTCAAGCAGGATATATTGTTGCCGCATTTTAAAATTCCTAAAGGCTTCAGCTCGCAGGATGAATATTTAAAGCATATAACCTATGAGGGGGCTAAAAAACGTTATGGTGAATTATCTCCTGAGATAGAAGAACGGATCAATTTTGAATTGTTCACTGTTAAAACAATGGGCTTCGCGGGTTACTTCCTGATCGTATCGGATTTCATAAAAGCCGGCCGCGACCTTGGCGTTGTTGTTGGCCCCGGACGGGGTTCTGCCGCGGGTTCCGCCGTTGCTTATTGTATTGGTATTACAAATATGATATTGATACAGACTTTGATGATGAGGGCCGCCAGAAGGTGATCGATTATGTGGTTGAAAAATACGGCAAGAACCAGGTGGCGCAAATTGTTACCTATGGTACTATGGCCGCTAAAATGAGCATTAAGGATGTGGCCCGTGTACTCGACCTTCCTCTGCAGGATTCGAACATGCTGGCCAAGTTGGTGCCCGACAGGCCCGGAACTGAGCTGGATCGTATGCTAACGGCTCCGTTAAAAGGTGAGAAAAGTCTTGAAGAGGTAGAGCAATTAGGCGGAGAGGACCTGGAGAATGTGAAAAAGCTCCGTGAGATATACCAGGGAGATGACCTGCAATCAAGAGTTTTGAAGGAAGCATTGATATTGGAGGGTTCTGTACGCGGTACAGGTATTCATGCCGCAGGCATCATCATCGCTCCAAAGGATCTGACAGAGATCATTCCTGTGGCCACATCAAAGGAAACGAACCTGTTAATTACGCAGTACGATGGTAAAGTGATCGAAGATTCAGGTGTAATTAAAATGGACTTCCTTGGACTTAAAACACTCAGTATTGTCCGTGACGCGCTGAAGCTCATCAAACAAAATCATGGAATTGACATTGACATTGACACAATACCGCTTGAAGAAAAAAAAACATTTGAGCTTTACCAGCGCGGTGAAACAAACGCGACGTTCCAGTTCGAGTCAGGCGGAATGCAGAAGCATCTGAAAGATCTGAAGCCGGATAAATTCGAGGATCTCATCGCCATGAACGCGCTGTATCGTCCGGGTCCTATTGAATACATCCCGAATTTTATCGCCCGTAAACATGGGCGGGAAGCCATTACCTATGACCTTCCTGAAATGGAGGAATACCTCAAAGATACTTATGGTATCACTGTTTACCAGGAGCAGGTGATGCTGCTATCGCAAAAGCTGGCTGGCTTTTCCAAAGGCGACGCCGATGTATTGCGTAAAGCGATGGGTAAAAAGGACAGGGCGACCCTGGATAAAATGAAAAATAAATTTATCAATGGCGCGGCCCAAAAGGGTTTGCCTGCCGATAAACTGGAAAAGATCTGGACCGACTGGGAGGCATTTGCACAATATGCCTTCAATAAATCACATTCCACCTGTTATGCTTTTGTAGCTTACCAGACAGCTTATTTAAAAGCCCATTACCCGGGAGAATATATGGCCTCGGTACTTACACATAACTTGAATAATATTGATAAAGTAACATTCTTCATGGAAGAGTGTAAGCGTATGGGTGTTCCTGTGCTTGGCCCGGATGTAAATGAAAGTCAGTACCATTTTGCGGTAAATAAAAAAGGAGACATACGTTTTGGTTTGGGTGCGGTAAAAGGAGTAGGTGAGGGAGCTGTTGTGGCTATTGTTGATGAGCGTATGCTCAATGGTCCGTTTGCAAATATATTTGACTTAACGCGAAGAATAAATTTACGCGCCGCGAATAAAAAAGCGTTTGAAAGCCTTGCCTATGCTGGTGGATTTGATTCATTTCCGGGTGTGCACCGCGCGCAATATTTTCATTCGGAGAGCGGCGATGGAATTTCTTTTTTAGAAAAGGCCATCCGTTATGGAAATAATTTCCAGGAAGCGAAAAATTCATCCCAGCAAAGTTTATTTGGTGAAGCATCGGGAGTTGAAGAGCCCGAGCCTAAAGTGCCTCAATGTGAGGAGTGGGGTAGTCTTGAAAAGTTGAAGTACGAACGTGAAGTAGTGGGAATATATATTTCCGGTCACCCCTTGGATAGTTACCGTTTGGAGCTGAATAGCTTCTGTAACACAGCCATTGCCGATTTTCAGGATATGCCGAAGTTGAAAGGGAAAGAAATTGCTTTAGGCGGGATAATTACGGTTGCCAACCACCGTGTTTCGAAAGCGGGAAAGCCTTTTGCCAGTTTTATGATGGAAGATTATAACGGCTCGTTCGAGTTCATGTTGTTTGGCGAAGATTATGTAAAGTTTAAAGCCTTCCTTGTACAGGGCTTCTTTTTATACATACGCGGCAAAGTTCAGGATCGTTATATGCAGCCCGGCAACCTTGAGTTCAAGATCAACAGCATGCAATTACTTACCGAGCTGCGCGATAAAATGACAAAGAGTCTTACTATTAATATTCCCCTGGCCGACCTCACCGATGCCTTTATTGAAAAGCTGTTGGGTTTAGTGAACGATACTTCCGCCGCCGGCCCGCGTAATTGTACCCTGCGCTTCGCAGTTTACGATAAGGACGAGAATTTTTTTATTGAGATCCCCTCCAAAAAAATTAAAGTGAACGCAAGTAACGAACTGCTCTCTACGCTTGAAAAGATGCCGGGGGTGGGGTTTAAGTTGAATTGATTGCGAGTTGTTTAATACCGATTATACAAAATATATAGTCTAATAAATTGTCCCCCGAGTTTGACACTCGAATCGAGGTCGCAACCCTACAGCCCTTGTTAATGCTGCATTCTTGTTTGGATTTTAAAATTTTGTAGTGAACAAACATTAACAAAACGTTG
>JACPDY010000153.1 GCA_016183775.1 Bacteroidota bacterium | reverse complement strand
GAAAAGTGTAATTCAAAGTCCATTGTTTGATTTTTAAAATCAAACAACAAACTTTTTTCATTCCCTTTTCAACTCAATCCGCCATTATTATTAACAGCTAACTGTTTGTCCCTCAATTATTATTCATGCGGTGGCCCTGGAGAATATGATACTTTGACAATATACTCCCCTGCTTTTTTTACCTTTACGCTCTTGTGTTATAACAAAAGTGTAAATGCTAAATGCAACTGCCTTCCTCTGTTTTTTCAGTTTCGCATTAATGGGGAATTCACTATTGCCAGATTCTGCCAAAGTGGATCCACCGGGTAATTCCAGGTCTTATGTGCTCAATAACATCACAATTTCGGGGAACAACAAAACGAAAAGCAGGATCATTCTTCGCGAGCTCTCTTTTAAAGCGGGTGATACCATCAGTCAGTCCGGTCTTGATGCAGCCCTGCTTCAGTCGAAGAACAATTTGTTGAATACCTTGCTTTTTATTTTCGTACGTATCGATACCATTCCTTTTTTTGAACATCGTATCGATATTCATATTGATGTGAAAGAGCGTTGGTATATTTTTCCTGTACCAATTTTTGAAATAGCCGAACGTAATTTCAATACATGGCTCGAAAATCCGGATCTGAAACGCGCCAGCTATGGCTTTTACCTGATCGATGAAAACTTCAGGGGATTAAAAGAGAATCTTGCCCTGAAGGTACGACTTGGATATGCGGAGCAATATGAGCTTACATACAGGATACCTTATATTGATAAAAAGCAGATATCAGGCCTTGGTTTTGGTTTCAGTTATAACCGGAACCATGAAATTATTTACAAAACATCTAATAATAAATTGCTTTTTTATAAAAACCCGGCTGAGTATGTTCGCGACGAATGGACAGGTCGTGTTAGTTATACGCGCCGTTCAGGTTTATATGCCACTCAAACCGCTGAATTGCGATATGTTAAAAGCAGCATTGGAGATTCAGTGACTTCCCTCACAAAGGATTATTTTTTAGACGGCGATAAGTCATTCGAACTTTTTATTCTGACATATGCATTTAAGTTTGATCGCCGCGATTCAAGAATATATCCGTTAAAGGGATATTATTTCGGTGCTGATTTTGTAAAGCAGGGGTTGGGAATATTGGGGAATGAAAATGTTAACCTGTTTTATATTATCGCTTCCGGGCGCAAATACTGGCAGTTGCACGATCGTTTTTATTTTGGAGCAGCCGTTAAGGCAAAGCTCTCTATGAATGAAAAACCACCGTATTATATACAACGTGCGCTTGGCTTTGGTGATTATGTGCGCGGCTATGAATTATACGTAATTGATGGACAAGACTTTGCATTATTCAAGACGAATCTGCGTTACCAGATCATTAAGCCAAGGGTCTTGCATTTGGATTTTATTCCCACAGAAAAGTTTAATACAATACCTTATGCTTTTTACTTTTCTGTTTTTGCCGATGGAGCATATGTAAAGGATGATTTTTATTATAAAGCCAATCCCTTAACGAATGATTGGTTAATTGGGGGAGGGGCAGGGATTGATTTTGTGTCCTATTATGATACGGTAATACGCTTTGAGTATGCATGGAATCGCATGGGTCAAAGCGCCTTTTATATACACTTTACCTCGCCATTTTAGTAAGTGGATATAGCTCTAATCTTCAAAACAGAATGGTCAATATAGTGCTATTAAGATTTTCCTTAGCTTGGTTTATGAAATAGTGTGATCAAATTCCCTATATTTAGTGACTTAATTTTAAGCATTGGATTTTCTCTTTATAAAAGAGGATTAAGAGGGTCGACTAGTATAAACGTAAAACAGCGTTTTGTAATCATTTTATATCTGGATATAGTATTTTTGTGATTTTGGTAGAAGAAGTTTATAATGAAATTAAACGAAGGTGAGAATTTCAAAGGTAAAACTTATAAATTGGAAAAACTTCAAGTCTGCAGAGGTGAACTTGACCCATAGAACTTTTATTGTGGGGCCAAATGCTTCCGGCAAAAGTAATTTCTTGGATGCTATACGCTTTTTGCGTGATATTGTGAGACAGGGAGGTAGTTTACAGGAAGCAGTTAGCATACGTGATGGAGTGTCAAAAATCAGGTGTGTAGCTGCACGAAGCAACCCCGATATTACTGTTGGAATAGAAATAACAAATGGTGACGATATGCCAGAATGGTATTATGAACTTACATTCAATCAGACTGGAGGCGGAATTGCGGATTTGAGAGCTGTTGTAAAACGCGAGTCTTTAAAAAATCTTATAACGTCTACCATTCATATTGATCGACCAAATGGAACGAAAGAGAGTGATTATCTTTTGGAATATACGTTTATTGAGCAAGCAACAAAAAATGAAAATTTTAAGAGTTTCATTGTTTTTTTAAACGAAATAAACTATTTGCATCTTATCCCACAACTTGTAAGGGATCCTAAATCATTTCTTAAAACAAATAAAGGAGAAGATTATTATGGTCGCGATTTTTTAGAGAGAATACTTTCTTTAAATAAATTAACTCAAAAGGCATACCTTAAGAGAGTTGAAACCGCGCTCAGATACGCTCTTCCTAATCTTGAGAAACTTGAATTTGAGCCTGATGAGATGGGTGTTCCTCACTTTGAAGCAACTTTCAAGCAGTGGAGAGGAAAAGGAGTAAAACATCAGGAAAAACATTTTTCAGATGGAACGTTAAGATTTATTGGTTTGTTTTGGGCACTACAAGATGGAACAAAGCCTATATTGTTAGAAGAACCTGAGTTGTCGCTTCATAGTGCAATCATTCAAAGGCTAGCAGATGTGATTTACAAGTTGCAAAAAAAGAAATCTGGCATGAGGCAGGTCATTGTCACAACGCACAGTCATGAAATCCTTAATAATAATGGGATTAGTGCTGAAGAAGTATTGTTAATAACAACTGATGGGGAAGAAGGAAGCAAAATTATTTCTTCGGCTTCATTACCTGAAGTAAAAGCGTATTTACAGAGTGGTAATACAATAGGTGATTTTGTTATTAGTAGAACTGCACCCAAGAACATTCATCAGCTAACAATTTTTGAGTAAAATCATGTTTGTCCAACCCGTTGTTGAAGATATTATACAGGAATTAATCCTTATTAAATTATTCGAGAAATACAGACCAGAAGTAAATTTGCATGGCGCTATTGGAAAGAAGGGAAATTCTTACATTAAGAAACAACTTCATGGATTTAATAATGCTTCAAAGCATGTTCCTCATATTATAATTACTGACCTTGATGATTTGCCATGTTCTCCTTCATTAATTCAGAATTGGATTGATTTTAAGCCAACAAAGGATTTTTTGTTTAGAATAGCTGTAAGAGAAGCTGAGGCATGGTTATTTGCGGATAGAAAAGGTTTTTCTAAATTTATAGGGGCCCCTTTAAACAAAATTCCTTCAGATAGTGAAACGATAACTCACCCTAAAGAGTTTGTTATATTTCTTGCGAAAAAATCTAAAAAAAAAATGGTTAAAGATATTATCCCTCAAGGAACAGCAAAAGTTGGACCTGGGTATAATATGGTAATGCAGGACTTTATTATTAGATACTGGAATATTCAAGAAGCTATTAATCATTCTAGAAGTTTGGCAAAAGCTGTAAAACGAATTGAAATTTTTTAACAAATGATTATAGCGGTTTACGGTCGTCCGGGTAAAGACAATACCTCCCAACATATACAACAATTGTTTGACAAGCTGGAGAGCCTGAATATCCAGGTATTGGTTCACGATACATTTTATAATCACATTAAGCAATATCTTAAACTTAGTGCCGGAGTAAAAAGATTTTCCAAACATGAGCATTTAAAAGGAGTAGCTAATTTTTTACTCAGCATTGGCGGTGATGGCACTTTGCTTGAAACCATTTCACTGGTGCGGGATTCGGTAATACCAATCCTGGGAATTAACACAGGTCGATTGGGTTTTTTGGCAAATGTTTCTAAAGATGAGATAGATGGAGCTATAAATGCCCTGATCAATGATAAGTATAATATTGACCGGCGAACCCTTCTTCACCTGGAAACCGGTCATTCAACTTTCGGGGAACTTAATTTTGCACTTAATGAAATGACGGTTCATGCCCGTGAATCATCGATGATGATGACTATTCATACCTATATTAATGGTGAGTACCTTAATTCATACTGGGCCGATGGTTTAATAGTTGCCACTCCGACCGGCTCAACGGCATATTCATTGAGTTGCGGCGGGCCGATAATCATCCCCGATTCAAAGAGCTTTATCATAACACCAATTGCCCCCCATAATCTGAATGCCAGGCCCCTGGTTATTTCAGATAATGATATTGTTACATTGAAAATTGAGGGCAGGAGTAACAGCTTTATGGTATCTCTTGATTCGCGTTCGGCTATGATCGATTCCACAAGCGAGTTAACGGTAAGCAAAGAAAAATTTCAGATAAATCTTGTGAGGCTTGATAATCAGAAATTTATTCATACCCTACGAAACAAACTTATGTGGGGGGTTGACAAAAGAAATTAATTTTTATTTGCAATAAATTGAAAAACAGGTCGTTATTGCTATTGTCATGCGAATTTTAATCCTATTCTGCTTATTATTTTTTTATATCTCATTTCAGGGACTCAATGCCCAGGGATTTACCAAAAAAAGAGATTCTGGAAGTAAGGAATTGTGCCTTTACGGCGGTATGGCCTATTATATTGGCGATCTGAATCAAACGGGTCACTTTATGTATCAGGATCCGGCCGGTGGTTTAGGTTTTCGTTATAATATTAATTCGCGTTTTGCATTGCGGGCCAATGCATGGGTTGGAAAAGTACATGCCAGTGATGCCAATAGTAATTCCGCCGTTCAGCGTCAGCGTAACCTTAGTTTTGAATCGTTGATCATAGAAGGTTCGGGGCAGGCCGAATTTAATTTTTATCCATTCAAGATCGGGACAGATGAATTTTTCAGCCCTTATATTTTTATTGGTATTGGAGGTTTTCATTTTAATCCTCAGGCTAAAATTGGTTCGGACAAGTATGATCTTCGCCAGCTATCTACAGAGGGGCAAGGCACCGCAGCCAAACCCGGAAGCAAAAGATATAAGCTGACCCAGGTGATCATTCCATTTGGACTTGGTTTTCGTTGGAGCATTGGCCGTCATGTTGGGATCGGTTTTGAATGGGGAATGCGGAAAGCATTTACCGATTATATTGATGATGTCAGCACCACCTATCCTGATGCAGCGGCATTAAATAGCCCTGAAGCAATAGTTTTGTCCGATCGTACACTCAATAAAGATCCCAACATCAGCAATATTGGTCGCCAGCGTGGCGATTCAAAAAATCAGGATTGGTATTCGTTTACAGGAATAATACTTAGCTTCACTTTACCTCAAAAAGAGGCACCTTGTGCCGGGGTGCAGAAATAACGGTTCTTCCCCAAAAGCATCCTGTGGCATTAACAAATATTCCGTAGTTTTGCGGGCTGAAAAGTCAGATATGACTTGTTGTTTTCAGGCCAACAACAAAAGGGAATTGAGTTTTAAAGAAAAAATAGATATCACTAAGCTGCCTAAGCATATTGCCATTATAATGGATGGCAATGGTCGCTGGGCCAAACAGCGTGGCGAACATCGGGTCGTGGGTCATCAGCATGGTGTCACCTCTGTTCGGGAGGCTGTTGAGGCGGCAGCAGAAATTGGTGTTCAGTATCTTACGCTGTATGCTTTTTCTACCGAAAATTGGAACCGTCCTAAAGAGGAAGTAATGGCCCTTATGCAATTGCTGGTAAGTACGATAAATAATGAAGTAAAAACACTAAATGAGAATGGTATTCGTTTGCAAGCTATCGGCGATCTTGCAAGTTTGCCTCCTGATTGTCTTGATGAGTTGAAGGAGGCGATGAAAGCTACCGCTTCTAATAAACGAATGAATCTTGTTTTGGCATTAAGTTATAGTTCACGTTGGGAAATAATAAATGCGGTAAAGCAAATAGCGATGGATGTTGAAAAGAAAAAAATTTCGGCCGCTGATATTTCAGAAAAAGTGTTTGAAAGTCATTTATGTACTGCCGGGTTTCCGGAACCCGAATTGATGATCCGTACAAGCGGCGAGCATCGCATCAGCAACTTTTTGCTCTGGCAGCTTTCATACGCCGAATTATATTTTACGGATAAGTTATGGCCTGATTTCAGGAAAGAAGATCTGTTTGAAGCAATTGTTGATTACCAAAGCCGTGAACGCCGGTTCGGTAAAACAAGTGAACAGCTTGTTTAAATGATCCTCCTTATCCTTAACATGGCTTTAGGATAAGGCAATTGTTAAAAATAGTTAACAGGATATCTTTTAAAGTATAAAACAGCATCTTTGAATACCTATTTTGCATTGAAAATGAAGCGACTGGCTTTTTTGATTTTATTTGCTCCTCTTTGCGCCTTCTCACAGATAGAATTATCCGATTCCTCTAAAATTGATTATGCCAATCCCAAAGAATACGAGTTGGGCGGCATAGAATTTAAGGGAGCTGAGCATTTTGATAAACGTGTTCTAACCTTACTTACAGGTCTCTCGATTGGAGAGAAAGTGATAGTGCCGGGCGATAAGTTTGCGAAGGCCATTGAAAACCTTTGGAAACAGGGACTTTTCGAGGACATTAAGATCGAGGTCGCTAAACGACAGGGCAACAATATTTTCATCAATATTTTTGTAGTGGAGCGCCCCCGGCTCTCCAAGTTTCAGTTAAAAGGTGTAAGTAAATCAGAGGCCGATGACCTTCGTGCAAAAGTAAAACTTGTGAAAGGCAAGGTTATTACAGAATACCTGATCGCATCAAGTGTTTCAACCATTAAAAGCTTCTTTATTAACAAAGGTTATATGAACGTAACCGTTAATGTTAAACAGGACGAGCGGGATAGTACATTGGCTAACAGTGTGGTTTTGTATTTCAATATTAATAAAGGGCAGCGCATCCGGGTGAAAAAAATTATTTTTCATGGCACAAGTGTTCTTAATGAACGTAAACTTAAAAAGGCCTTAAAAGAAACCAAGGAGAAAAAATGGTATAATGTATTTAATTCTGGTAAGTACCTCGAAGAAAATTTTGAAAAAGACAAACCGGGTATTATTGCCAAGTATAATGCCAAAGGGTACCGTGATGCGCACATTGTCAGAGATACTGTTTATCGTTTTGATGCGAACCATGTGAATATAGAAATGTGGATCGATGAAGGCCGCAAATATTATTTCCGCAATATTACCTGGGTGGGTAACACCAAGTATTCATCAAAGGAATTGAACAGCGTTTTGGGCATAAAAAAAGGTGATGTTTTTGATCAGAGCCAGATGGACGCGAAGTTATATATGAATCCCAACGGAGGAGATGTGAGTTCTTTATATATGGATGACGGCTACCTGTTTTTTCAGTTAAATCCTGTAGAGATACTTTCTGAACATGATTCAATTGATCTTGAAATGCGCATTTATGAAGGCAAACAGGCCATAATCAATAAAGTTACCGTAGTTGGGAATACCAAAACCAACGATCAGGTTATTATGCGTGAAATACGCACCAAGCCTGGTCTCTTGTTCAGACGCGTTGATATTATCCGGAGCCAGCGTGAGTTGTCAACGCTTGGCTATTTTAATCCCGAAAAACTTTCGGTTAATCCTACGCCTAATCCGCAGAACGGAACGGTAGATATTGAATACGTGGTTGAAGAAAAACCTTCAGATCAACTTGAACTTTCGGGAGGTTTTGGAGCAGGCCGGATAGTGGGCACGTTGGGTGTATCATTTACCAATTTTTCTGCACGTAATATGTGGAATGGAAGTGCCTGGAGACCTTTGCCATCAGGTGATGGACAGCGTTTAAGTTTACGGGCGCAATCGTACGGAGTAGGTTACCAATCGTATAATTTTTCATTTACTGAACCCTGGCTTGGTGGGAAAAAACCTACTTCTTTAACAATGAGCCTTTTTCATTCCAACATAACAAATGGTGTGGGAAAAGAGAGTCTGCTTTTGCAGCAATTACAAATGTTAGGCGGTTCAATTGGTATGGGTACGCGTTTAAAATGGCCCGATGATTTTTTTAATCTCTATGGGGAAGTGAGTTACCAGTATTATAATCTGAATAATTACCTGACCAATGTGTCGTTTAGTAACGGATTTATAAATAATATCAGTTTGAAAGGAAGTCTTTCACGGAACTCAGTGGATGCGCCGATCTTCGCGAGACGGGGATCAAACATTACATTAACAACTCAGCTTACACCGCCTTATTCGCTTTTTAATAATTTGAATTACGCGGGAATGACTTCCCGGGAAAAGTATAAGTTCCTCGAGTATCAAAAGGTTAAATTTACAGCCGCCTGGTACACCTCGTTGACAAACAAACGAGCCGCGGAAGGAAAAGATGCCCGAAATCTGGTGTTATACACAAAGGCCGGTTTCGGATTCCTTGGTTCGTATAATTCTGCGGTCGGAATACCTCCGTTCGAACGGTTTTTTCTTGGCGGCAGTGGTTTAACAGGCTTCAATTTGCTTAATGGCAATGAAATTATTGCTTTACGCGGATATGAAGATAAAAGCGTATACAGCGGTTCAGAAGGCTATTTGAAAGGATCTGCCACTATATGTAAATACACGGCCGAATTGCGTTATCCAATCTCATTAAATCCGAGCGCAACCTTATATGCACTTGCTTTTGCTGAGGCCGGTAACTCCTGGGCTAATTTTAAGGAATTTAACCCGTTTAATGTGAAAAGATCAGCCGGCGTTGGTATTCGGATCTTCCTGCCCATGTTTGGTTTACTTGGTTTTGACTATGCATGGGGTTTCGATCAAAGCGCATTTCCAACCTCCGGGCGTAACCCTCTTACAGGCTTGTATCAGGGACAGTTTCACTTTACTATCGGCGGTTATTTGGGTGAGCTTTAAACTTATGGCATGTTGTTTGATTAAATTTTTTAATTTCGCTTCGGTTTGTGCCGGGGCATAAAACAAAATTTAATATGAAAAAGATAATTATTTCGGCAGTACTTATTGTTGCAACAACAACAGCTGCCCTTGCCCAGAAATTTGCGTATGTTGATACAGAGTATATACTGGCTAACATTCCTGAATATAAACAGGCACAGGCTGAATTAGATAAAACGTCGGTGAACTGGCAAAAAGAGATCGAGGCAAAATATGCCGAGATAGATAAGCTTTATAAAGCTTATCAGGCTGAACAAATATTGCTCACAGAGGATATGAAGAAAAAGAGAGAAGCGGAGATAGTGGGGAAAGAGAAAGAGGTGAAAGATTTGCAAAAACAGCATTTTGGGGTTGATGGCGACCTGTTCAAAAAACGCCAGGAGCTGGTAAAGCCGATCCAGGATAAGGTTTACAATGCGGTAAAAGAAATTGCTCAGAAACAAACGTTTGCTGTTATCTTTGATAAATCAAGCGAATTGACGATGCTGTATACTAATCCTAAATACGATAAAAGCGAAGAGGTACTTGAGTCGATGGGTTACAAAGGCGGAACCAAAAAAGATGAAGTAAAAAGTACCAATAAAAAGTAAATAATAAATTATAAACCAAACTAAAATGAACAAAACATTAAAGTTAGCTTTCGTTGCACTGGTTGCAATGCTTATCGGAACGAACATTCACGCCCAAAAGATCGGACATATTCGTCTTGATTCATTAATAAATTCGATGCCTGAGTCAAAAGATGCGCGACAAAAGGGAACTGAATACTACAATAAATTAGAGGAGCAGGTGAAGATCATGTCGGGAGAATTGCAAAGCAAGTACGAAGATTACCAGAAGCAGGCAGCAGCAATGTCGGATCTGATCAAACAAACAAAGGAAAAGGAGTTGCAGGATCTGCAAAAACGTATCCAGGATTTCCAGGCACAGGCACAAACAGATCTTCAAAAGAAGAACGATGAACTTTCGAAACCAATTTACGAAAAGGCAAACAAAGCCATTGCAGCTGTAGCTAAAGAGAATGGTTATAAATATATCCTTGATAGCAGTATCGGATCAGTTGTTTATTCCGATCCGGCTGATGATGTGATGACATTGGTAATGAAAAAACTGGGTATCAGCGCAACGCCGGCTCCGGTTAAGCAAACCCCTGCGCCAACAGGTAAATAACGCTTCGACTCCGCTCAGCGTACCCAGCGTATCTACCCATGCGGAGGTAAATAATGACCAAAAGTACCAGCAACTTAAGCCCAAACAATCCTATCGGAATATTCGATTCGGGTATTGGTGGTTTAACTGTTGCGCATGCTATTACCAAAGAACTACCCAACGAAAAATTAATTTATTTTGGTGATACCGCTCATTTGCCTTATGGCGACAAGTCGGCTGATTCAATAAAGTATTATGCTATCCGCATTTCGCAGCTGTTGCTGCAGAAAAATTGTAAAATGATAGTTATTGCGTGTAATACTGCATCATCATTGGCTTATGAGACAGTGAAAGATTTTGTAGGCGGCCAGGCCCTGGTTGTAAATGTGATCGATCCTGTGGTAGAGGAGGTGATGAATAAAAAGAAAATAAAACGTATTGGTGTTATCGGCACCAAGGGCACAATAAAGTCGGATATTTATTCGCAAAAAATAAAGCAACACAATGGTAAACTGGACGTAGCTTCGCTGGCTACACCATTACTGGTGGGCATGATCGAAGAAGGTTTTTTCAATAACAAGATAAGTCGTACCATTATCAACGATTATCTTTCGCGTCCCAAACTTAATAAGATCGATTCAATTATTTTGGCCTGTACACATTTTCCACTCATTAAACCGGAAGTGGAGGAGTATTATAAAGGTAAAGTTGACATCATTGATTCGGCAGGCGTAGTTGCGAAATATGTGCGTGACCAGCTGAAGAAAAGAAAATTGACTACTACGCAAAAAAATCCCCACCATCAATTTTACGTTTCGGATTATACCAAATCATTCGAAAAGAGCACCAAATTCTTTTTCCGCAAAAAAATCAAGCTGGAAGAGGTTGCGATATGGAAGTAGTAATTACAGCGATTCACATTTTATTTTCAATCACTTCGTCAATCTTTTTCGCTAACACAAAATCCCTTTCCGTGATCCCGCCTGCATCATGCGTATTCAAACGCACATTCAATTTATTATATACATTCATCCATGCAGGATGATGATTCATCTTTTCAGCTTCAAATCCTATTCTAACCATCATGGCTAAAGCCTCTTTAAAATTTTTAAAAACAAAATTTTTCTCAATGGCACCATTATTATATTCCCAGCCATTTAGGTTCTTTAGTTCAGCTTGTATTTTGGTATCATCAAATTTTTCTCTCATATTTTTTTATTTAACCTGGCACTGGGAACTTTGAACCTGGAACTATTTAAACCACCCCGAGTACATGATATAATTATTCGCGATCCTGTCGATCTCACCTTTAATTAATTCCTGGTTAATATTCTTTACTTTTTTCGCGGGTACACCGGCATAAACAGAACCCGGTTCAACAATTGTATTTTCAAGTACAACAGAGCCGGCGGCAATAATAGTATTGCTGCCAATAACTGCTTTATCCATCACTATTGCACCCATGCCTATTAATACATTATCATGTATGGTGCAGCCGTGCACAATGGCGTTGTGACCAATTGATACATTATTGCCGATGGTTGTAGGTGCTTTTTGGTAGGTGCAATGTATGCAGGCACCATCCTGTATATTTACTTTGTTGCCGATGCGAATACTGTTCACGTCGCCACGCACAACTGTGTTGAACCAAATACTGCAGTTGTCACCCATTATAACATCACCTACAATAGTTGAATTTTCAGCCAAATAACAGTCGTTTCCGAATTGAGGTGATATACCCTTTACAGGTTTAATTAATGCCATGTTAATACAAATTATGCCTGATCATAGGCTGGGATTCAGTACGAATATACCAAATTTGGATGTAGACATGTTTTGTGGGATTGATTTTTATCTCTTGCTGAATTTTTTAAAATTGTTTTATTCGTACATTCGTTTTTTTATTCATTATTCGTAGGTTTTAGTAATTCGTCAATTATGAAATTTGGTACAAAAGCTATTCACGCAGGACAAGAGCCCGATCCAACTACAGGCGCCATAATGACGCCCATTTTTCAAACTTCAACCTATGTGCAGGAGTCGCCCGGTAAACATAAGGGATATGCATACGCGCGCGGTAAAAATCCGACACGCGTTGCGCTTGAAAAATGTATTGCTGAACTTGAAAATGCTAAATATGGTATCTGTTTCTCAAGCGGCATGGGAGCTGTGGATGCGGTTGCCAAGTTGTTGAAACCGGGCGATGAGGTAATAACAGGCAATGACTTATATGGTGGAACTTACAGGATGTTTACTAAAGTGTATGCAAATTTTGGAATAAAATTTCATTTCATTGACCTGAATGACCTCAGCAACATAAAAAAATACGTCAACTCCAATACGAGGTTGCTTTGGATAGAAACGCCTACCAATCCAATGATGAATATTATTGATATACAAGAGTGTTCAAAAATCGCTAAAGAGCATAAACTCTTGCTGGCAGTTGATAACACCTTTGCGTCCCCATATCTGCAGACCCCGATGAGTCTCGGCGCTGATATTGTCATGCATTCGGCAACAAAGTATTTGGGAGGACATTCCGATGTGGTGCTGGGAGTTTTGTGTGTGAATGATGAAAAGCTGAATGAACAATTGTTCTTCATCTTAAATTCCTGCGGGGCTAACCCCGGTCCGATGGATTGCTTTTTGGTGCTGCGGGGTATAAAAACATTGCACGTACGTATGGATCGTCATTGTTTTAATGGAAAAAAAATTGCTGAATATTTACGTACTCATCCTAAAGTTGAAAAGGTAAACTGGCCTGGTTTTACTGATCATCCAGGTCATGCTATTGCCAAAAAACAAATGAGAGATTTTGGCGGCATGATCTCTTTCTCTTTGAAAGGAAATAAAATCGACGAAGCATTTAAGATTGCAGCGGGAATGAAAGTATTTTCCCTGGCCGAATCACTCGGCGGTGTTGAATCGCTGGTAAGTCATCCTGCAACTATGACCCACGCTTCAATTCCAAAACCAGAACGCGAAAAAGTTGGAGTGGTGGATTCGCTGTTGCGTTTAAGTGTCGGGATCGAAGACATAGATGATCTGCTTGAAGATCTGAAACAGGCACTTTCTTAGTATATTCAACTTATATGTCTTGTTTTGCCCGACCCATTCTATATGTCGGGTAAAGTGTTTCATTTTAATTGAAGCCCAATTTTCAAATTCCACTTTTGTAATTCCTGATAAAACAAAGTATCTTTTTTGTAAATTTTCTCATTCGATCCATTGCTTTGTAGAAACCCCGTTTTTTCATCTGTTTTTTATTAGAATGGGGGTAGTGTTAGTCCAATGCAAATAAGTTAGACATCTAATTTTGAAAATAATATGGTTTGTAAAGAGATGCATCTGTTAATACATTGTTGTATTGATTTAAAGAGTTCGTATAAACATCGTTATTTATGAAATAAACTGGGGGGAATTAAAGAGAGATGGCTTGAAGCTAATTTTTCTGCTTTGTTCCATCAGATTTATTTCGTATCTTAGGTAGATGCGGTGGATTGAGAAAATGTTGTTTTTTTAGTAAACCATTAAATACGATTCAATATGAAAATCAAAATCGGTATTATGGCATTGGCTTTCGTGGTTGTTGCAACCACTTTCGCCCAACAACCTACACACTATTGCGGTACCAGTGAAATAGATAATCAGCTGTTGAAAGATCATCCTGAGATTTTAATTGAACGTCAAAAGCTCGAGGACTTTACTCAAAAGTTCATTCAGAGCCAGGCTGCCCAAAAAACAGCAAACGTGATCTATACTATTCCGGTTGTTTTTCACGTCATTCATAATTATGGTTCTGAAAACATTTCGGATGCCCAGATCTATGATGAAATGAAAATTCTTAATAGGGATTTTAACAAGGAAAATGCCGATACAGCCAGTGTTATCGCTTCCTTTAAGTCAAAAGTAGCGAATGTTGGAGTTAATTTTGTACTTGCACAAAAAGATCCAAGCGGAAATTGTACTAATGGAATAGACCGTATTGCGAGTCTTAAAACATATACTGGTGATAATAGCGCAAAATTTAATCCCTGGCCAAACAATAAATACCTAAACATTTGGGTAGTCAGAAAGATTTCAAGCGGCGCGGCTGGATTTGCTTATTATCCGGGGGGTACCTCTGCTTCCACTGATGGTATTATGGTCTTAAGCAATTATGTCGGATCTATTGGTACAAGCAGTCTTAATAATTCAAGGGCTGTTACGCATGAGGTGGGTCACTATTTGAACCTCAGGCATGTATGGGGAAGCACAAATGATCCTGGAATTTCTTGTGGTGATGACCTGGTTTCGGACACTCCTCAAACCAAAGGTTGGGATTTTTGTCCGGCGTCGACAAATGCGAAAATATGTAATACCACTATCATTGAAAACTACCAGAATTTTATGGAGTATTCCTATTGTTGTGTTATGTTCACTACCGGGCAGGCATCACGTATGATCGCAGCTTTGAATTCAAGCACAAGCGGCAGGAATAACTTATGGACGACTGCTAATCTTACCGCGACCGGCACTAATTCAGTCCCTAACCTTTGTAAAGCAGATTTTTTGACAACAAATAATAAAACAGTTACCTGTGAAGGCGGCACAATTGTATTTAATGATGCTTCCTGGAATGGTACACCAACTACTTATTCTTGGTCATTCCCCGGTGGCATACCAAGCACAGCTACAACGCAATCTGTAACTGTAACATATCCCACCGCTGGGGTATATAATGTTTCGTTAACGGTAAGTAATGGAACGTCTTCTCCTTCAGTCACCAAAACGAATTTAATAACGGTATATTCTACTACAGCTATGACAGCGGTACCTTTTACTGAAGGCTTTGAATCCGGGGGAGCTGTGCCAAATGCCAATTGGATGGTTTCAAATCCGGATAATAAGACCTATAAATGGCAAACTACTACGGCTGCGAAATACAGCGGGACTTCCTGTGTAATGGTAAATAATTTTAGTAACGATACGGCGCAGATAGAAGAATTAATGGGGCCAACGATCGATTGTACCAAACTGGGTAACCCTAAATTGTATTTCAAAATTGCCTACGCTCAAAAGGACGCCAGCAGTAATGATCAGCTTAAGGTAAACATATCCACCAATTGCGGCGTTTCGTGGATAGTTAAGAAAACAGAATCCGGTAATAATATGAAAAGCGTACCTCCCCAGGCTACCGCTTTTACACCTACTTCAACCACTCAATGGAGGAATGATTCTGTAACTAATCTTAATGTAGGTTCTAGTAGTAATGTCCGGATCAAGTTTCAATTTATTAATGCAGACGGCAATAATATCTATATTGATGATATAAATATTACCGGATCGACATTAACTGGTATTAACGATGAATTGGCGGACAATTTAGATTTCCATATTTACCCTAACCCAACACAGGACAGGTCGATTGTTGAGTTTAATCTTGTAAATAATTCTAAGGTATCGGTTAAATTATTGGATATTTTAGGAAATGAGGTACTCGACTTGGTTAACGGGCAACAATTAGCCGAAGGAAATTACAAATTTCCTATTGGCAGAAATGCTATGAGTTCAGGTGTTTATTTTGTCAGACTTATGATTGATGACAGGCTTTTTACTCAAAAGCTGCTTTTAGACTAATTTATAGCCTATAATAATATTTAATTGGAGGTCGCCCGGGATATCCGGGCGGCTTTTTGTTTTTAAATGCTATGTTTTTTGTCATATAGGGCTGTGTTTTGTAGATTTACGTTTGCAATAATGGCAAAAAACAATTATTTTGAGCTATGGTAAAGGATGAGAAAAAATTATTGGAAGAGTTTCAGGTTAAAATTAATAAGGGAGTTAAGATAGAACCCAAAGATTGGATGCCTGAACATTACCGAAAGCAATTGATACGAATGATGTCGCAGCATGCCCATTCCGAAATTGTAGGAATGCTTCCTGAGGGTAATTGGATAACACGGGCCCCAAGTCTGCGCCGCAAAGCAATATTGCTTGCAAAAGTGCAGGATGAAGCGGGGCATGGCATGTACCTTTACAGTGCGGCTGAAACCTTAGGTGTTGATCGTACCGAAATGCTCGAACAGTTGCATACAGGAAAAGCTAAATACTCAAGCATATTCAACTATCCTACTCTTACCTGGGCTGATATTGGCGCTATTGGCTGGTTGGTAGATGGTGCAGCTATTATGAATCAAACAGCTTTGGCAAAAGGATCCTATGGCCCTTATTCACGCGCGATGGTTCGTATTTGTAAAGAAGAGAGTTTTCACAATCGGCAGGGATATGAGATCATGTGTTCACTGGCATTCGGTACTCCTGAGCAGAAAGCAATGGCACAGGATGCGCTTAATCGCTGGTGGTGGCCGGCCATAATGATGCTTGGACCAAGTGATGATAACTCACCTAATAGTGCCGAATTAATGAATTGGAAAGTTAAAATGGAGAGCAATGACAGTATTCGTCAGCGGTTTATCGATAGAACGGTTCCTCAGGGAGATTATATCGGACTGACTTTTCCTGATCCACTCTTGAAATTCAATCAAGAAACCGGTCACTATAAGCATGGTCCTATAAATTGGGAAGAATTTTTTAATGTAGTAAAGGGAAATGGCCCATGTAATAAAGAACGTTTAAAGGCTCGTGTTGATGCTGATAAAGACGGCAAGTGGGTTCGTGAAGCCGCGGAAGCTTATGCAATGAAGCACGCTGAAAAGGAAGCATTGGCAGCATAGATAAATGAGAACAGGAACAGGTATTTTAGTTTGAGAAGGAATAATTCATTACCGGATAATTCACAAAAATAAGAAATGGAGAAAAAAGACACGCAATGGCCCCTTTGGGAGATTTTTATTCAGGCAAATCCCGGGATTCCACACAAACATGTAGGCAGCTTACATGCGCCTGATGCGGAGTTAGCTATTCAAAATGCCCGTGATGTTTATACCAGGAGAAATGAGGGTATCAGTATTTGGGTGGTTGAAGCTAAAAATATAAGAGCGTCAAGTCCTGAAGATATTGGTTCTTTTTTTGAACCGGCCAATGATAAGGTGTATCGTCATCCCACGTTTTACAAAGTACCGGACGGCGTAAAGTATTTATAGTTGAATAGTTTAAAGTTTCATGTTTCAGGTTGGTTAAGCCTGAAACCATGGATCTGAAACCAAAGAAAAATGGAAAAACAAAAAGCACTTTTTGAATATTGCCTGCGCCTGGCAGATAGCAGCCTTATACTTGGCCAGCGTTTGGGCGAGTGGTGTGGGCATGGTCCGATTCTGGAAGAAGATATTGCTTTAACAAATATCGCACTTGATTTTGTAGGGCATGCAACCGCTATGTTGCAATATGCTGCAAGGGTTGAAGGAAACAATAATACCGAAGATAATTTGGCATACCTGCGTAGTGAAAGGGAATTTAAAAATGTTTTGTTGGTTGAGCAGCCTAACGGTGATTACGCTAAAACAATAGCCCGTCAGTTTTTATTTGACACATTTCAATATTATTATTATCAGGCTTTGCAAAACAGCAAGGATGAAACACTGTCTGCATTAGCCGGGAAATCAATTAAAGAAATTACTTATCACCTTCGCCACAGCTCTCAATGGGTATTGCGGTTGGGTGATGGAACTGCCGAAAGTCATGAGCGTATTCAGAATGCAATTAACGACTTATGGATGTTTACAGGTGACCTGTTTGATATGGATGAAGTTGATGCCCTGCTCATTAAAGAGGGGATTGCGGCGGATCTGGGTCAGGTAAAGCAAAAATGGAACGATCATGTAGCTGAACTGTTAGAAAAAGCGACCCTGCAAATACCAGCCCAAACCTTTATGCAGCGTGGAAGCCGTGAAGGAAGGCATACCGAACACCTCGGTTATTTATTGGCCGAAATGCAATACCTGCCCCGGACATTTCCCAATGCCAAATGGTAATTACCATTGTCTCTCAGGTCATATGTAGATTTCAAATGGGGTACTCCGAAAATTGACATGTTTTAAAAATAATGATACCCGGATCACATACAAAAGCAGAAGTATTAAACCTTCTTTCCGAAATTCCGGATCCTGAGATACCTGTCATTAACATAAAAGAGCTGGGGATCCTGCGCGATGTTGAATTAACTGCCAATGGATGCATTGTAACTGTTACGCCGACTTATTCAGGCTGCCCTGCCATGAAACTTATCGAAGATCAGATCGTTTCAATATTAAAATTGAGCGGAATGGAGCATGTGGAGATCAAAATGGTGTATTCGCCTCCCTGGACAACCGACTGGATCAATGAGGAAGCTAAAGAAAAACTTAGAAAATACGGCATTGCTCCGCCCGAAAAAACGAGTATAGATAAAGGATTCCTTTTAGGAAAGAAAAAGCACCCTGCTTGTCCGCAATGCGGCTCAGTAAATACCGAAATGACAAGTCAATTTGGCTCCACATCCTGCAAAGCATTATACCGGTGCAACGATTGTAAAGAACCGTTCGATTATTTTAAGTGTATCTGAACTTTTTTTTAAAAAGGGATGGATCCTTGCAGATAAAAACATATTTTTAATACTTAATAAAAATCAAAAAATGGCAGTCGTAAAATCAGAAATACTAAACGGGGTGTGCAAGATCACCTTAAATCGTCCCGAAAAATATAACAGCTTTAACAGGGAAATGGCCTTGCTATTGCAGCAGGCATTGGGTGAAGCTTCGTCAAATAAAGCTATTCGGGCCGTGTTGATTACTGCTGAAGGTAAGGCCTTCTGTGCCGGACAGGATTTAAGTGAAACAACCAATGGAACAGGTTTAAGTATCGAACGTATTGTGCGTGAACATTACAATCCTATTATTCTGGCTATTCGACAAATAGAGAAACCTGTGGTGTGTGCTGTAAATGGCATAGCTGCTGGGGCCGGAGCTAATATTGCATTGGCATGTGATATCGTCATCGCAGCTACTTCAGCTTCTTTTGTACAGGCATTCAGCAAAATAGGGCTGATACCCGATAGCGGAGGAACCTTTTTTCTCCCGCGTCTTGTTGGTTTTCAACGGGCATCCGCTTTGATGATGCTCGGTGATAATGTAACAGCCACACAGGCTTTGCAAATGGGTATGGTATATAAAGTAGTAGAAGATCCTAAGCTAAATGAAGAGGGTATGATCTTTGCTTCAAATTTAGCTAACATGCCGACAAAAGGTATAGGACTTACAAAACGCTTATTAAATGAATCGTTATTTAATTCACTTGAAAAGCAATTAGAGGCTGAGGGCAAAATGCAGGTTGAAGCAGCAGCCAGTCATGATTTTGGGGAAGGAGTAAAAGCATTTTTAGAAAAACGAAAACCTATTTTTAAAGGAGAGTAAGTTGATTTACGATTTGTCGGTTTAGAAGTTTAGTGTGGAATAAAAATCCCAATATGATTTTTAATTCCCCAACTGAAGTTCAAAAATTGAAAATTGAAAATGAACTTAAGTTTGAAAATAGAAGTAGTAGAAAAAATATCACCACGGGAGTTTAATGAGAATTATTTCATACCCCGGAAACCCGTTATCATTAAGGGAATCATAAATGATCAACCGGCCGGGCAAAAATGGACAATGAACTGGTTTGCTCAAACCATGGGCGATTGTATGGTTGATTTGTATGACAGCACCAGCGTCAACTCAAGTAAAACTGCGATTACCAAACCGGATAAGCAAATGCGTTTTGATGAGTACCTGAATATTATCTCATCGGATAAGCCCTGCCATTACCGCATTTTTCTTTTTAATATATTTAAAAAAAAACCCTCGCTGAAGAAAGATTATAAATGCCCTGGTATTTTTGAGAGTTTTTTGAAAGATGTTGGTTTTGTTTTTTTTGGTGGTATAAATAGTGTAACGCGTATGCACCAGGATATTGATATGAGTAATGTATTACTTACTCAGTTCGATGGCAGAAAACGCGTAGTATTATTCAGCCCCGAATATTCCGAACTGCTATACAAATTACCACTTAATACGTTTAGTCTTGTCGATATTGATAAGCCCGATTATCAGAAATTTCCCGGTTTAAAATACGTAAATGGTTATGATATAGTTTTGGAAAGGGGAGATGCCATTTTTATGCCGGCGGGATGGTGGCATCATATAGTTTACCTTACAGGCGGGTTTGGTGTAAGCTTTAGGAAAATTGGCCCTGATATGTTGACTGTATTTAATGGTATTTTAAATCTTGCGGTTTATATGCCTTTTGACAAATTAATGACTAAGTTTTTCGGAGAAAAGTGGTATAATTACAAACGGAAATTAGCGTTTGAACGTGCAAATGATAAAATTGAGGAGATCAGCAGTAGACAAAAGTTCGCTTCTTCTGGCCAACATATTGTTATATAATGGCACAGGCGCTGAAAAAGTATATGTTGAAATAATTGAAAAATTATCTTCAAAATGAAAATGTCGAATCCTTTAAGAGACTGTTTAAATTTCATATAAAATAAATGTTATGTCGCCCCGATGGGGCTTCGCATCATTGGGTTTTAATTTTCTACCAAGATTTCGCTCCTAACGGAGCTATTAAAATCCCGTAGGGATGGAATCTTGGTAG
>JACPDY010000152.1 GCA_016183775.1 Bacteroidota bacterium | reverse complement strand
GAAAAGTGTAATTCAAAGTCCATTGTTTGATTTTTAAAATCAAACAACAAACTTTTTTCATTCCCTTTTCAACTCAATCCGCCATTATTATTAACAGCTAACTGTTTGTCCCTCAATTATTATTCATGCGGTGGCCCTGGGAGATACCGGAGATGAAGTTGGATTGAGTCTATTTTTGCCATCAAAGAATTCTACTTTAAACAGCCCGTACACTCAGTTCAAGCTATTAATAATTGGTCCCCAATTATTCAAATATTTTGTCAAGTCGCGTTTTGGATTTACAAACTTATTATCACATAATAACTGCATATCCATTTTAGAAAGTCCACGTGATTCAAATGCTTTTTTATTATTCGTTACGGTGATATAACAATGTATAGATTTTTCTTTTCGATCAAGGCTAGCAAATATTTTAAGGATTGTCTTCGGTTCTATTATAATAAAATCATTTGATTTTTTTTCAAAGCTGTATAGAATAAATATCCAATAGTCGGCTGGAGATTTTTCAATTTTCTCCCGATTTAAAGTCCACCAGCCAGTTCCTTTTATGTTTGGACGTAAATGTTCCTTTACATGTGTACTATTGAAGTCTTTAGAGAATTTTACTTGGACAGATGTTGTTCTTTTATTTGTTTTGTCGGTAAGTAAAAGGTCAATTCCTGTGTCTTTACTTGGTAACCAAACAGTCGCACTTCTAAGTGATTTCTCAATTTCTGCTGCAACTAAATACTCGCCTGCGTGTATTGTAAATATTGGTTTCATAATCTATTCATACTTGCCACAAACAAGTTTACATTAGTATTATTGATATTTCCTATAAATAATTTCCTTCACACCTCAAACCCCCACTCATCCTTAAATTTATTGCCTTTCCCTTTTTGCGGGCGCTCCTCTTTTATGTCTTTAGTTCTTTGTTCCTGTTTGGGTTGGACAGCTTTTTTAGGCAATTGCTCAACTATAGCAAAATCCAATTGCTTTTTAATCAGGTTGGCGCCTTTTATTTCAATACGCAAAGGGTCGCCGAGGCGAAGAGTCTGTTTGGTTCTGCGGCCAACGAGACAATAATTTTCTTCGTCAAAATAATACATATCGCCTTTTATATCGCGTATGCGCACCATACCTTCGCAATGGTTTTCGTTAAGCTCAACAAATATGCCCCACTCCGTAACGCCGGAGATCATTCCGTCGAACTCCTCCCCTACTCTGTCCTGTAAAAATTGTACTTGTTTGTATTTGATGGATGAACGCTCGGCATCGGCTGCAAGCTTCTCCATATCTGACGAATGTTTACATTCCAGTTCAAGCGCGTCGGCGTCAACGGGTTTTCCTCCATCCAGGTAATGCTGCAATAAACGATGTACCATCACATCCGGGTATCGCCTGATGGGCGAAGTAAAGTGTGTATAAAACTCAAAGCCTAAACCATAGTGCCCTATATTTTTTGTAGAGTAGACAGCTTTCGCCATTGTACGTATGGTCAACATAGAAATAACATTTGCTTCACTCTTTCCTTCCACATCTTTCAATAACTTATTCAGCGAGTCAACCGTTGATTTTTCGTTTTTCAGATTTATTTTATATCCGAATTTTCCAACAAAGCCGCCGAGGTCACTCAGCTTTTCTTCGTTAGGCTTGTCATGTATGCGGTAAACAAAAGGTAGTTGTTGGTTATTGGTTGTTGGTTGTTGGTTGTTTTTTCCCTCGTATCTCGTCCCTCGTCCCTCGCCCCTCGCTCCAACAAACGCCGCCACTCTTCTATTCGCCAGCAACATAAAATCTTCGATCAACTGGTTCGAATCTTTCATTTGCTTAAAGTAAACGCCTGTAGGGTTGCCCACTTCATCTAAATGAAATTTCACTTCACTTTTTTCAAAAGCTATACTTCCTTTACGCATACGGTCGGCACGAAGTGTTTTCGATAATTTATCCAGCACCATTAATTCCTGTTGAAAGTCGGCCTCTTTTCCTCCATTAATTTCTATGCCGCTTGCCTTTTTCGCGTTCCCGTCTTCCAACAAAGCCTGCGCTTCTTCGTAAGTATAGCGCCTGTCGGAATGGATAACAGTACGGCCAAACCATTGCGCTTCAACCTGTGCCTGTTCGTTCATTTCGAATACAGCCGAGAAACAAAGCTTGTCTTCATTGGGCCGCAGTGAACAAACATTGTTCGACAAAATTTCGGGTAACATAGGCACCACACGATCCACAAGATAAACCGATGTGGCACGTGATGAGGCTTCATTATCGATTATCGATTTTTCTTTTACATAATGTGATACATCGGCAATGTGAATTCCTATTTCCCAATTTCCGTTTTTTAATTTTTGAATGGAAAGAGCGTCATCGAAATCTTTCGCGTCAAACGGGTCGATGGTAAATGTTGTGACGTTCCTGAAATCTTTTCGTTTGGCTATTTCAGCGGCCGTTATTTCGGTTGGAATATAATCCGCTACCTTTTCCACTTCTTTCGGGAACTCGTACGGTAAGCCGTATTCAGCGAGTATAGCGTGCATCTCGGTATTGTTCTCGCCCGCATTTCCCAAAACATCAATTACTTCACCAATCGGATTAACTGCATTCTTTGGCCACTCTGTAATTTTTACAATTACTTTTTGTCCGTTTTTCGCGCCCTTTAATTTATTGAGCGGCACGTAAATATCTGTTCCGTTTTTATTACTGCTTGGGACTAAAAACGCGAAACGTTCCGAAATCTGTATGGTACCTACATATTCATCACGTGCACGTTTTACAATTTCTACAATTTCTCCTTCGTGCTTGCCGCTTTTTCGATCAGGGAACAGTAATACTTTTACTATATCGCCCTGCAAATAACCTTTGGTGTATTTGGGAGCAATGTAAATATCATTCTCCAACTCATCCGATATCACATAAGCGGAGCCCGACATGGTCATGTCCACTTTTCCTGTGACATAGCGGCGGGCGGCGCCTTTGATCTTATACTTTCCGCGGTCGGCTTCTTCTATCAGTCCCTTTTGTAAAAGTTCGGAGAGCATTACATTTACAAGTTGGCGCTGGCTTTCATCTGAAATACCAAGTATTGATGCCACTTGTTTATAGTTAAATAATTTACCGGGCGCTTTTTTCAGCACTGCTAATACTTTTTCGAACAAGTACACGTTCTTTCCCGGTTTATTTTTTGATTTTCTTGACATTAATTATTGATTCGATTTAATTTATTACAATTATAGACAAATTTAGCCCAAGTCTATTATGGGGAAATGGTATACAAGCCACACATTGAAAAAAGATGATCTGATTTGAAAGGAATTGGGACTGACGGACCTGCGGCAATTAATGTTTAACTAAACGAAATTCGGAAGTGGTGAGCTGGGCATATCGTTCGCCAGAAGCAAAGGCATCAACATCTTCTTCCTGATAATACCAATGAAAAATGACTTTGTTTACACCTTCTTTTGCAGTTTTTTCAAACCCCCACAATATATTCAATATGTATTTTGCTGTTGATGAGTTAAAATAATCAAGTTTAAATGAAAGCTCAGTTACTTTATTCGGCGCTTTCGCATACTCATCTATCCAATTCAAAAGAGGGTTGTAAAATTTAGCGGGATTTTCAGGATGCGATGAACCCGAAATTTCAAAAATATTATTTTCCGGGTCAAAAATAACCTTAGGTGTATTGTCTGTTCCTTCTAAAACTAATTTCTGCATTTACATTTTTCGTTAAGCGAAGCTAACAAAATTAATAGAATTTTTAACTCGCGACCCTAAAAATACTTACGAGACAAAAAACAGAAAACCTCATTACAACAAAAAATGAGCCATGCTGAAATTTTTCAGAAAAATGGAGTCTCTCTGAATATCACTATATATAAGTGTTTTAATGGGGGTTTGTTTAAAAATTTATATTAAAGTAACCGACTTTATGGGTGACGAATACGATTACTCAGGACACGTGAGTTTGCCGAGATAAAACACTAAAAGGAATAACTCAGGTTGATCGTGGCGGTAAGCTCGTTGAACTTCTTTACACTCTGTTCAGAGGGCAATCGCTTTAAGTAATTACAGGTAATGCCCAATGTTGGCTTCCCGTATTTAGGTTCTTTTATTTGGGGAACATAATTAATTCCAACTCTTGAATTAAAAACATTACTGTTTGTTTTCCCGTTGATTACTACCTGGTTGAATGTTCCGGTTGTGCTTATTCGCAATGCACTATTCATGAACGTTTGCGCAACTGAAAGGTTCGGGCCCCAATAAGTGGTAGTTAATACATCTAACACACTTTGGTTTATATTGAACGTAATACTCCCGTTTGTTTTTGTCGGCAGCCAACTTAAGTTGTAGCCCAGGTTGCCACTATAAACTATAAACGGCACCTGCTCCTGCATACCTGTTCTCTGGCCGGTTACCTGGTAGGATGTAAAAAGCATAAAACCTTGCTTTAGTTTGGCATTGCCAAAGTTATAGTTGACGCCTGTATTCGCACTTTGCGTCACCTGGTAAAAATTCAAAGTATCGAGTGTATTGTAAAAGAAAGGATCGTTTTGCGGCCGGTTTTTTGTATAACTGCTGAAGTTTGAGTAAGAGCCATTCAGCGAAAGTTTGTTACTCACCATCATATTGACATTCGCAGCATTTACAAATCTGCGTGTATCGTTCAGTTTTGTTTTATCAAGGTTATTACGCTGGAATCCCGAATTCAGACTAAGATTTAATTTTCCCTTCAGCAGGCTCAGGGACGGAGCTAAAGTGATATTCTCCAGATCATTATTGAAATAATACGCGCCAAGTGTCTGGTAATCCGGTGCTACACGCTCATATTGCAGCTGAATATTAAATTGTTGTGCATGATACGCAAAAGCGGTTTTATACGCGCTGAAAAACTGCGAAGTCGATCGCATAATAAATAACCCGGGGAAATAATTTTTGCGGTCTGTGGCTGCGTCTTCCGCAGACAATATGTTTCTTGTCAACCCCGACAACGCATATTCTCCCTCAAGCGAAAAATGTGTGTTTAGTTTTGTTTTCCCTATCAAACTGATCGCCATATTATCTTTTGGCAAAACTGCGGTATTTAATGGTATGAAAGGAATTGAAAACGGGTCATCACTTGCTTTGAAGAGGATCAAATGCATAGCATGTCCATTTTTCTCATATCCTGCCTTTGCACCATATCCCATCCGTTTATAAGCCATGTTCGCGTCCGAGTCCGCGATCGCATCATAAGGCACCGGCTTATTGAGTCTCCCATACATCGCACTGATGCGCCAATTACCCGGGTTCAGCTCAATCCCTCCACCCAGAAAAACATAGCCCGCCATTGTATATGATGAAAAGGTCATGCTGTTATATCCCGCATATCCTTTAATCCATTTGTACTGTGGCGCCAAACTTAGCTGATTGAAAGGCTGTGTGAACGTTCCATGCTGGTTGCTGTAACTATAATTAAATGGGATGCTCCAGTCAAGTACAGAGAAATTAAGGCTGCCCGACATGAACCAGGTGAATGGATCCCTGCGCGCCTGTATTCCCTTGGCAGCATAAACAATAGACGAAAAATTAGCGCCCCCGCTTATTTTAAGCATACCCTTTTGTCCAAGCTTTTCAATATTCTGGGCAATAGAACTAAATGCGCTTAAAAGAAAAAGTGAGGTTTGAAATAGCGAAAGGCGCATGCCGGATTATGAATGTTATTGGGTAACAATAATTGAACGTTGTTTCGAATCGTGTTCCGCTGTTACCTTTAAAATATACGTTCCATTCTCAGCCTCCGGGATAGTGATCGAACCAAAATAATAGCTGGACGGAGAGATGGCCTGTTTGTACTTTTCAATACTCTTAGCATCATACACCTGTAAAACAAATGCCTGTTTCACAAATAATTTTATTTCAACCGTAAAGGTTCCATTATTGGGATTGGGATAGATCTTGATCTCCTCAATACCATTGCTGCCATTAACATTAGCCGATATAGAATCGGCCGGAGTAAAATTAATTGTCTTATTCAATTGCATTTCACATGTGCCAAAGTACGCTTTCATGGTAAGAATGAACGAACCCGTTTTATCATAAATAATAGTTGGTGCGAATGAATTCGTATCGAGCAGCTGGGCGCCCGCAGGTAACTGCCAGGTAACTTTATCCGGTCTCGGATCGCTGATATCTACAATAACAAGTGTGTCACCTTTCGCATTATTGGTAGACACCAGGAAATCAACTTTAGGCAATAAACTGCTTCTTGATATTTCAGCTGATGTTGTTTGTATGCAGCCTAATGTATCTTTGATCGTTACAGTATATTGCCCCAACCCCAGACCTGAAAATACCGGAGCGGATTGAAAATTATTTCCATCGATCGAATATTGGTACGGCGGAACGCCCTTTGAAGCGGCAATTTGCAAAGTCCCGCTTGCATTCTTTGGATCGCATGATTGAAAAGCTTTAACTACAGAAGCAAGCGGATCCGGAACATATACTTGAATGCTGTCCGTCCCAATGCAACCATTATTATCAGAGATCGAAACGACATAAACCATTGTATCTGTAGCAGAAACTATTTGCGTATTGCCGCTTCCTATCACAGCGCCTTTATTCAGCCAGGTATATGTATAGCCGGGAGTTCCTCCCAAAGGAGAGGCCCAAAGTGAAACCGTTCCACCCGGACAAATGGTAGTATCAGTCGCTTTGTTGATCGCTAAAGATAATTTTGCATCTACATTTACCTGTTGAATACTTTGGCAGCCGTTGATGGTATCCGTTACGGTCAGAATATAAATACCGGTATCAGTTACCGTTGCCGGGTTAGTTGAAACATAGCTTCCGGGACCTTTCCAGCCAAGTACCGTATTGAGTGATACTGATGAACCATTTAAAATTATTGAAGGCGATGAACATGTAATTGTTTTCCCGGCAGGGACATTTATAGCCGGGGAGTATTGTCTGTAATTAATGTTTACTGCTTGAGTAGATCTGCATCCGTTTGAAGTATCTGTCGCCATGAGTAAATAAACTCCTGCCTTTGTAATTGCTGTAGGATTTAACATTGTATCTCCCGTTCCCAGCCATTCAAGTTTTGTATTTGAGGTCATAGTACTGCCAATTAAAATAAGGGTGTCGGTTTTGCAGGTAAGATCGGCGCTGGTAAATGAAGCCGAAACTGTCGGAGATATTTTATTGGATGAGACAGTTACACTATCCACAGCAACACAACCATTCGTTGTGTTCAGCACAATTAATTTATAATTCCCTGCTGTGCCGGTTTGCAATGGGTTTGGCCACGATACCCCTTCTGCATCTTTCCAACGTAAAGAATCTGCACTGCCCGATGAGCCTCCATTGATCGATATTGTGTTTTTAAAACATGTAAGTGTGTTATTTCCGGATGGTATCAACGGAACAGGTTTAATTGTATCGATAGTTACAATAGCTGTATCGCGCCAATGACAACCATTCGTTGTTTCCAAAACTGTTAAAATATACTGCCCCGCTTTGCTGGCGGTGGGCTGAGCATTGGTTGTGATGGAGCCATCCGGTCTCTTCCAACTATACATAACACCCGATGTAGTTGATGATCCTAATAACACAACTGTTTTATCCGTACAATTTATTTCCTTATCCGGACCGGCATTTGCATCAGGCGGAGTATTAATAATAATATGAAATGTGCGGGGAGCACTCTTCAGTCCGCAGGTACTTATTGCTATCACAGTCAGATCTCCGGGACCGGGATTCATTGAAAAATCCATCGTTATGCTATTGGCCCCGGTTGAATGTATTACGGCTCCCGTCCCGCTGTATGTCCACGAATATGTTGTGCCCGGAACCTTCGGCACTTCATACTTAACCCCCATATCTTCCGGACAGACAGCAGCCTTATAAACTGCAAACTTCCCGGGCCGCATTGGAGTGAGACAATACGCACTTATGCTGTCAATTGTATACTTATCAGGACCGGAAACATATTCGCGTGTTGAAACCTGGTAGAGCGTATTGTTTACTGCCTTCAACTGACGGACATCATAATAGTCAGGACCGAAAAGTAAATTACCTGAAAAGCCTTTGGAGGAATTGGAAATATAAGGACTTGAAGATATTATGGAATATGGATCGCCGCAGGAACCCCTGTTCAAATCTGAAAGTTCAAATCCTCCTATATATAATGTGCTGTCGTAATACGCGGCATTATTAATTTTAGGTTGAACCAGGTAATCCGGCACTTCAGGTGGTCGTATCGGCGACGAGCAAAGCGACCACATATCAATATCGTAGTTTTGCTTTGTTAATTGATTATTCAGAGAATTCCATTTAAACTTCAAAGCCCCGCTGTGTTTACCGCTGTAAATAAAATTATCCATAACATATATATTTCTGTTTAATATGACAAGGGCCGCTCCTCCCCTGCCATAATATTGCTGCGGATCAAAATAAAATCCATAAGATGAAAGGTCCTCCCTCCCAACGATCCTTAACGCGACAGGTTCGAGAAAAGCATTGTATTCCCATTTGTAAAGAATAAGCTCATATTCCGTAAGCGCTGCTATCAGACTATCTCCATAAACAATTTTCAGCATGGGGGCTCCGGCATCCTCAACAATAACAGAATCATTTATCAGGTATCCCGTCGCTTTACTTATAACAGAAAGTGCTGTAAAAGAAAAATCGCCGACGTATAAATAATTTTTATCCGCGGCTATATTTGTAGGGCCCGCAATATTCACTCCTCTTCCTGAAGGATTCCATGGCAGAACACTCCCGCTTACATCAATAGCTGCTATGTTTTTCCGTGCAGATCCTTTGACCTGAGAAAAAGATCCTGCAATGTATATCTTGTTGTCCGAAAATAAAACCTGTGTCACAATGTCTCCTCCGCCTAACCCAAAAGGTCCCCAGGACACAGCATTGCCGGTCGTACCATCAATAGCGCCAAGTATTATGCCGCTGGAATTGCCGCCATAGTATAACACATTTGTTGTTGTGTCAACAGCGTATGAATAAATATAATAGCTTAATTTCTGTGTTACCATTGCCGTTTCCTTTTGCGCCGCAATAGTGATTGAGCATAGTAACAAATAAAAAAATAAAACTATTTTACCGGGACGAAACATTATAAATCAGTTTCCAAACTATTTTTGTATTGTATTTGGGCCGACTAAAATAAAATTATTTTGAATTTAAAAAATCAGTATTTATACTGAGTTGATAAATTATTCCGGCAGCGTAAATCAATACCTTTTAATCAATAACTTGAGCCATACTTAGCCGGGCGCGAAATGTGTATGCAAACACCAATAATTTAAACCTTACTATGAAGCTTTCCGTTTTAAACAGGCATATACTTAAGGGCATCCCTTCAGCTTCAGGCATTGATATTATTGATAATACAATATATATAATTGGCGATAATACGCCCTGGCTGTTTAAACTTGATAAGCAATATCGTGTGGTGGAAAAGTTCCGGATCAGATCAGCAGAAGGATTGAAAGACGGTAAGATCCCCAAACCTCTAAAACCCGATTTTGAAGCAATGACTTATGTTGGATCGGGAAATAAGCAGGAACTGTTCATATTCGGTTCGGGCTCAAAATCACCGCAACGGGATGTGCTGGTACGGGTTAGTGTGAACAACCCGGCAAATTATAAAACCTACTCCTTAGAAACATTTTATAAAACCATTCGCGAGGCCATTAAGCTGAATGCAGGCGAACTTAATATTGAGGGCGCTGTCGCTGATCCCGAAAACCTTTACCTGCTTAACCGGGGGAAGAATATTATTTTTAAATTAAGCCTAACTGCATTTCTTGAACACATAAATAATGGCGGTATTTGTCCTGTCCCGGAAGTTTTTCATTTTAAGCTGGCTGAAATAAAGGGCATTGAAGCAGGTTTTTCGGGCGCAACAATTACTCCCGATAAAAAGAAAATACTTTTTACAGCATCGGTTGAAAATACACCTAACTGGTATGATGATGGTGAAGTGTTGGGCAGTTTTGTCGGCATTATTAACCTGCAAACATTAACCGACAATATTACCCCCGTTTGCATACCAATTACTGACAGAGGGCTGACATTGAAAATAAAAGTTGAATCGATCGCTTTACGCCATATTGATCCTACAGGCGTTTTGCATTTGCTGCTGATTACCGATAGTGATGGGGATACTTCGGAATTGTTTGAGGTGAGTATGTCGTTGAAATCGGGAGACATCATTAAGTAGTGTGGCCTCCGGGATTATTTTTATTGTAAATTAGCTTCTCCACAAAACAAAGAGACAATAGATGAATAAAGAAATTCAAGCCTACAATGATGCTCAATTAATTGAGGAGAGGAAAATTTGTAATTTACTTTCGCAGGAGATTTGCCGCAATTTACCTGAAGCGGAAAATAAAATATGGCATGCACACCCTGTCTGGTTTTTAGACGGAAATCCAATTGTTGGATATAGTAAACTGAAAAGTTGTATTCGATTGTTGTTTTGGAGCGGTCAATCTTTTGAAGAGAAAGGCTTACAAAAGGAAGGTAGTTTTAAAGCTGCCGAAGCCCGATACACATCTGTGAAACAAGTAAACATAAAAGATTTAAAACGTTGGCTTAAAAAATCGATAGAAATTCAATGGGACTACAAAAATTTAATTAAACGAAAAGGACGTTTGGAAAGACTAAAATGATTTGTATCCCTGATTCAAAAATTCCGATTTCTCTCTACCCACTCCTTAATATAACTCACCACTTCTTTGGTATCCGTACCGGGGGGGAACAACTTGCCAACACCCTGTGCATTGAGGTTTTTCATATCGGCGTCGGGTATAATGCCTCCGCCTGTAAGAAGTACATCGGTCATGCCTTTTTGCTTTAGCAATTGCAGCAACTTTGGGAAAACGGTATTGTGCGCGCCCGATAGTATGCTTACACCAATTACATCCACATCTTCCTGCATAGCTGCGTTTACAACCATTTCCGGAGTTTGGCGCAAGCCGGTGTAAATAACTTCCATGCCGGCATCGCGCAGAAAAGACGCGATCACTTTGGCTCCGCGGTCGTGACCGTCGAGTCCTACTTTAGCAACTAAAACACGTATGGGTCGGTTCATCTGTAATTTTATTTCAAGCGACTGATTATCATATGCCTGCCTAAGTGCTGCAATTTACGGAAAAATATAGCCTATACTTTCACAGATTAATGGGTATTAAGTATTGTAAGATAATTTTATTGGTTTCGCCCTTCTCCTTTATAGAAGGAGCCCGAAAGGCGGATGAGAACTCAAAACACCCAAATTTTCCCATTTCTACAACCAACAGCCCCCCTGTGCATTAAAAAAATCTTTTTTTTTTTGTTATTACTACCATAAAAGTATCTTTGCACCTGATTTAACCATAAAACTTATAAAAATGGCAGACATTGCATCACGTGTAAAATCAATTATAGTTGATAAACTAGGTGTTGACGAAAAAGAAGTAACACCGCAATCGAGTTTTACAAATGATCTGGGTGCAGACTCGTTAGATACAGTAGAGCTGATCATGGAATTCGAAAAGGAATTCAACATTGCTATCCCCGATGATCAGGCTGAGAAAATAAGCACCGTTGGTGAAGCTGTTGCTTATATCCAGGCTAACGTTAAGTAAGTTATACGCTTTTGTTTTAAGTTATTTGTTATTGGAACAGTAACCCTTTGGGTTATTCTTTCGTATAAGACCTGACTTTTAACGTATAAACTGATTTCCCAACTCCATGAAGAACTTAAAACGCGTAGTAGTTACAGGGCTTGGAGCCATTACCCCGATTGGAAATTCGGTTACCGATTATTGGAATAATCTACTTGCCGGTGTTAGCGGGGCGGCTCTCACTACACGTTTCGACGCGGCTAAATTTAAAACCCGTTTTACCTGCGAAGTAAAAGGATTCAAAGTAGAGGATTACTTTGATCGTAAAGAAGGCCGCAAACTTGATCTTTACTCACAATATGGCATTGCCGCCGCCACACAGGCATTTGAAGATTCTGGATTAAAAAATATCGAATTCGATCATGACCGTGCCGGAGTCATTTGGGGTTCGGGCATTGGCGGGATTGATACCTTTTTGGAAGAGTGTACCGGCTTTATTAAAGGTGATGGCACCCCACGTTTCAACCCTTTCTTTATTCCAAAGATGATCGCGGACATCTGTTCCGGTCATATATCAATTCGCTTTGGTTTACGCGGACCAAACTTTACCGTATGTTCCGCTTGCGCCAGTTCTACAAATGCATTGATCGATTCATTTAATTATATACGTTTAGGTGTTGCCGATATAATTGTTTCAGGTGGTTCTGAGGCCGCAGCCAACCCTGCAGGTGTTGGAGGATTTAACGCCATGCATGCGCTTTCGGTCCGCAATGATTCGCCTCAAACGGCTTCGCGCCCATTTGATAAGGACCGCGACGGTTTTGTATTAGGCGAAGGTTCAGGTTGCATCATATTGGAAGAATACGAGCACGCGGTAAAACGCGGAGCAAAAATATACGCCGAAATAGCGGGCGGAGGAATGAGTGCAGACGCACACCATATAACCGCTCCTCATCCTGAAGGATTGGGCGCCCTTAATGTTATGCGCTCTGCTTTGGCCGATGCCGAAATGCAAGCTTCCGATATCGATTACGTGAATGTTCACGGAACATCAACGCCCCTGGGCGATATTGCAGAAACAAAAGCGATACTCAGTGTTTTTAAAGATCACGCCTACAAACTCAATATCAGCTCAACCAAATCAATGACAGGTCATTTGCTCGGCGCGGCAGGCGCTATTGAAGCAATGGCATGTATACTGTCAGTTAAAAATGACATTGTTCCCCCTACTATTAATCACTTCACCGACGATCCTGAATTAGATAACAAACTCAATTTTACGTTTAACAAAGCTCAGAAACGCGAAGTGCGCGCCGCGCTTAGTAACACCTTTGGATTTGGCGGACATAACGCTTCCGTTATTGTGAAAAAATTCAAAGGCTGATTAACCTCACCTACATCAACATATTTAATTGGTTTCCTTTCTTAACAAAACACGTGCTTATTTTTCCGACGATAAAAAATTATATCGTTCGCTGAAAAATATTCTGGGCTTCTATCCGAAGAACATCGACCTATACAAACAGGCTTTTCGTCACCGCTCAGCCTGCAAGGATAAAAAGCAGTCTAACAATGAGCGACTCGAATTTTTAGGCGATGCCATACTCAGCGCGGTTATCGGTCATTATCTTTTCATGCGTTTCCCCTTTAAGGATGAAGGCTTCCTTACCAAAATGCGCTCTAAACTTGTGAGCCGCACCCAACTCAACCTCCTGGCAAAAAAATTAGGAATCAGTGCATTCATAGAAACAAATGGCGATAGTGGCATGAGGAATTCCTCTGTGAGCGGCGATGCCTTCGAAGCACTGATTGGCGCTATATACCTTGATAAAGGATACAAAGTTGCCAACCTTTTTATTTTGAAAAGGGTATTGTCGGTTCATCTTGACATTGATGAGATTGAACAAACAGAAACCGATTTTAAAAGCAAATTCATCGAGTGGGCACAAAAAGAAAAAGCGCCTTTTGAATTC
The DNA here is from genome assembly GCA_016183775.1 of Bacteroidota bacterium. Classification (NCBI taxonomy): domain Bacteria; kingdom Pseudomonadati; phylum Bacteroidota; species Bacteroidota bacterium. The sequence continues at coordinate 31,094 of JACPDY010000152.1, read as the reverse complement.
CGGATGCGGGAAGAAGTAGGCAACGGTCCCGATAAACAATTCATTATTGAACTTGTTCTTAACAATGAAGTAAAAGGGATGGGCCGGCATTTTTCAAAAAAGCGGGCGGAGCAAATGGCTGCAGAAGAAGCAATGGTATTGCTCGAAAAATAATTTTACCACTTTTTATTCCACCTGTATTCGGGTTAACAACGAAACGTCTACCTCAGGTTTGCAGTATCGGGTTCGATCAAAGCGTTTGATTTGCCTTTTGCCATTTACCTTGCTACTTTAGCTTCATAATTATGGCCAAACTTGTACTTGATATTGAGTATGAATATGACTTCGTTTTGATTGGTATTTCCTGCCACGAAAAAGATTATCGTTTAACCTGGGCGCTGAATAATAGCCTCAACCTGGAACTGGCGAAAACAAACGACCTGCAGATTGATGCAAAAAAACACAAAGAGCCCCTCACCTACTCCATGTCGGCCTTCGAAAACGAACAGCAACACCGTCAATACTACCTGATCTCGAACAGATGTCTGATCGCCGCTCTCGTCCCCGAACAAAAGCAAGCCGACTTTTTTTTAATGATAAAAGGTACATTGATGGACGAGGATAAAGCCACAATTATTAAACGTATAAAAGAAACTCCTACCGTACTCACTGCATTTGAAATTGATCCGAACAAATTGAAATCAAAAGAGAATTTGCTGTTTTGATATAACATGGAACAGCGAATGAATCCGAATTTACGGATCATACGTGTACGGGGCATCCACAAATTCATTCCTATATAGCACCTCTACAATCTTCGTTATTTGTATATTCGCATTCATTCACTATTCGTTGATTTTCCATGATTAATAAAACAAAAATAGTTGCCACAATGGGGCCCGCCTCCACTCCACCCGATGTGTTGGAATCGATGATCAAGGCAGGAGTTAATATTTGCCGGGTTAATTTTTCGCATGGCTCGTATGATGATGCCAGGAAAGTTATCACTACGATCCGTTCGTTGAATAAAAAGCTCAAAACAAACATTGGCATATTGGCGGACCTGCAAGGACCCAAACTTCGCATTGGTGAGGTTGAGAATAATGGCATTGAACTGGTTGTCGGTAAAGAAATATGCATAACCACCAATAAATGCATTGGCAATGATCAGCGCGTTTACATCACCTACCCTCAATTTCCAAAAGATGTTTCCGTAGGTGACAATGTGCTCATTGATGACGGCAAACTATTGCTTAAAGTGCTTTCCACCAATCGCAAAGATGAAGTGAAAGCAAGCATTATTCATGGTGGAATATTGTCATCCAAAAAAGGAGTTAACCTGCCGAATACAAAAATTTCTTTACCCTGTTTGACTGAAAAAGATTTGAAGGACCTGGATTTTGCGCTGGACAATGATATTGAATGGATAGGCCTTTCTTTTGTACGTAGTGTAACCGATATTGTTGATCTGAAAGAGATCATAAAAAACAAGAACAAACGTGCCCGGGTTATTGCCAAAATTGAAAAGCCCGAAGCCATTCATGAGATAGATAATATAATTGATATGGCCGATGGCATTATGGTCGCCCGCGGTGATCTGGGTGTTGAGTTGCCGATGGAGCAGGTTCCGATGATCCAGAAGATGCTGGTGGATAAATGTATCAACGCATCAAAACCTGTGATCATTGCCACACAAATGATGGAAAGCATGATCAGCAACTTTTCCCCTACCCGTGCCGAAGTGAATGATGTTGCGAACGCGGTTATGGATGGAGCTGACGCCGTTATGTTAAGTGGTGAAACATCTGTAGGTAAGTACCCGGTAAAGGTGATCGAGTACATGAAAAAAATAATTGCCGAAGTGGAGAAGCTGGGAGATATATATCACCGCGAACACCCTCCGGTCTTAAAAACGCAAACATTCATTTCCGATTCAATTTGTTTTAACGCTTGCCTTGTAGCTAAACAAGCCGGAGCAAGCGCTATTATTTCTATGACCAATTCGGGCTACACTGCATTCAAAATATCCAGTCACCGCCCCCGGGCAAACATTTTTATTTTTACCGATAATGAATCGCTGCTTACTTCATTAAGCCTCGTATGGGGCGTACAGGGATTTTATTACAACAAATACGAAAGCACCGACCAAACAATCTCTGATATAAAAGACTATTTAAAAAAGGGTGGCTTTGTAAAAACAGATGAGCTGGTTATAAATATTGCCAGTATACCTATGCAGGAACGTGGCCGCACCAATATGCTGAAGTTGAGTTATATCAATTGATCTCTCCATATCGAATAATATATTTACTGTAAATTCGCTTAACCACATCGTCATGATAAATACAGAATTATTAAAAAGAATATGTGAAACCCCGGGGGTTCCAGGCTACGAACAAAAGATCCGTGAGCTGGTTATGAAAGAAGTCAGACCTTACGTGGACTCAATAAGTGTTGACAATATGGGCAATGTTACTGCCATTAAAAAAGGCAAAAAGGATAAGAAGGTGATGATCGCCGCTCATATGGATGAAATCGGGTTTATTGTAAATCATATTGATGAAAATGGATTTCTGCGTTTTATTCCCCTCGGAGGTTTTGATCCAAAAACACTTACCGCGCAACGTGTTATTGTGCATGGAAAAAAAGATGTCATCGGGGTTATGGGCAGCAAACCTATTCATATAATGACTCCTGAAGAACGAAATAAAGTTGTGCCGCTCACTGAATATTTTATCGATCTGGGAATGAGAAAAAAGGATGTCGAAAAAATTGTGAGCATAGGCAATCCTGTAACGCGCGAACGGGAGTTAATTGAAATGGGAGATTGTGTTAATTGTAAATCACTCGACAACCGGGTATCCGTATTTATTTTGATTGAGGTATTGAAGGAGTTGAAAAAAACCCCGTATGATGTGTATGCCGTATTTACCGTGCAGGAGGAAGTTGGCATTCGTGGTGCACAGGCCGCCACCTTAAATATTCAACCTGATTTCGGCTTCGGATTAGATACTACACTTGCATACGATGTTCCCGGAGCCAAAGAGCATGAAATGTGTACACATTTGGGCGAAGGAACTGCTATAAAAGTTCTTGATGCTTCTGCCATATGCGATTATCGAATGGTTGAATACATGAAAAAGATTGCGGCAAAACATAAAATAAAACATCAATTGGAAATACTGACTGCAGGAGGAACTGATACTGCAGGTATTCAACGAATGACACCCGGAGGTGCTATATCGGGTGCTGTATCAATTCCTACAAGACATATCCATCAGGTAATAGAAATGTGTAGCAAAACAGATATCCGCTCCAGTATTGATTTACTTAAGCATTGCCTGGAAGATCTCAGCGCCTATAATTGGGATCATAATTAATTTCCAATACAAATTCCATAATACCCATATCTACCCCGAATTCTACATTATATTTCTATTCAACATTAAATAGCTGATAAACAGTATATTAAATACATGTGTTTCACGTGGAACCTATGGATTAGGTTAATGATTATATTAATACTATCTATCAAACAGACTATCACAATCATACAAGATCTTCTACAGATCACCGGACAAATATTTAATCTTTACTTCGGATAGGTCCATATATGCCCTTATAATCAAATTTTACATTGGTTATAAAATTCATGATTACTCAAATTTTCAAATAAATATTTAAAATTAAAATATTATATAAAGCCCATTGCTATTGATTTATAACCCATTCTAATTTATTATTTTTGCTGAAAAAAATAATTCTTTAAATATCATTTATCTAAAAATTAAATAATCATTCTAGCGCTATTAAGATATTTCTCTTCTTTGAACGCCTTTATTCTATTATTTTTGACATCAAATAAGTAATAAATACCTTTGCGGCTATGGAAATATTGAAAACCTGTCCCATTTGTAATTCAGCAGAATATACTGAATTTTTAACCTGTACGGATTATACTCAAAGTAAAAAGGAATTTACTATTGTTCAATGCAAATCTTGTGGTTTTAAATTTACCAATCCCCGGCCCGATACAACTGAAATTGGGAGTTATTACAAATCGGAAGAATATATATCACATAGTGATACAACAAAGGGCCTAATTAACCGCCTCTATCATTTGGTGCGTAAATATACTCTTGCTAAAAAACTACAACTGGTAGTCCGGCTTTGCGGCTCCCCTTCAGCGAAAGATCAAAAATCACTATTGGACATTGGCTGTGGCACAGGAGCTTTTCTGAAAATTTGTAATGATGCAGGATTTAAATGTATTGGAATTGAACCTGACGTTGATGCCCGCAAATTAGCGATCAACAATTATAAACTTGATGTTCGCTCCGAGAGCGAGTTAAACACCCTTCAAATAGAATCATTTGATATAATAACAATGTGGCATGTACTTGAACATGTTCACGATCTAAATGGAAGGATTATAAAAATAAAAGATCTTCTAAAGCCCGGTGGATGGGCTATTATAGCTGTTCCAAACTGTAATTCTTTAGATGCAAAACATTACGGAAAAGAATGGGCAGCCTATGATGTTCCAAGACACCTATACCACTTTACTCCTAAGGATATAAATGAACTATTCAAAAAGTACGGGATGAAAGTGATTGAAACATTCCCAATGCGCTTCGATTCATTTTATGTTTCAATGCTTAGTGAAAAATACAAAACGGGGGCTGTGAATTATTTAAGGGCAATTTGCCAAGGCGCACTATCAAATATATCGGCCATAAGATCTGGCCATGAATTTTCCAGTCAGATCTACATAATAAGGAAATAATAGATTTGTTTCACGTGGAACCATTTTAACAACAAATTGATAATCAACCAATTGCTGCTGTGCCGAATGTAAAATTACCGATTTTTATCTGATCCTCTTCTCTTCATCCTTTCTAATTATTATGCAACCTTTTTCACTTTCCCTGTCTTTATGATATATAGTTCACAAACGGGCATTCGACAATTAAAACGGGGTATTTGTCCCCCTTTTATTAAAATGGAATTGTTAAAAACAAAATGTATACCTGCAGATGGGCTGCTTAATAAAGTGTTTACTTTACTTTCTCTTTTTCACTAATCTCTTTTAATGGGTCCGAAAGAAAAAATAATTCTTGTTCCAACTGATTTCAAAGAACAATCTCTCATTGCGCTGAGTCAAAGCTATAACCTCGCCAGGTTCACAAACGCCAAGATCTATCTTATACATGTTGTGGATGAAGGAGAAGATAAGAAATTGGCAACGGAAAAGCTAAGCGCTCTTGCAAAAGAAACACAGGAGAAAGCAAAAGTTGAAGTGAAATCGATTTTAGCCCAGGGAAATCCCTTCGTCGAAATTAATAAAGCAGTTGACCGCCTTGAACCTATACTTGTCTTTATTGGCCTTAACTCTATAGTTCCTCCAAAAGCAATACTTGGACAAAACGCATTTCGAATGGTGCGCGAATGCACAGCGCCAGTTATAACAGTTAAAGGCAAAACTCATCGAAATGGCTGTGAAACCATTTTGCTGCCGCTTGATCTTACAAAAGAAACCCGTGAAAAGGTGGGCAAAGCAATTGAATTTGCAAAGTATTATGGGGCCAAGATACAAGTGCTGGCCGTGCTTGATAAAAAAGCCGAGATCTATGAAAACAAACTGCTGGCTTATTCCAATCAGGTAAGAAACTATATACGGGAAAACGGTGTGCCCGCCGGAAATAAAACTATTCGCGGGAAAAATATAGCCGAAATGGTTGTACAATATGCTAAAGAAATAGATGCTGATCTGATCATGATCATGTCGAAAGGGGAGTTGAACTTCAAAGAATTCTTTATTGGAACAGTCGCTCAGCAGATTAATAATTTATCCGATATTCCGGTTATAAGCATACGCCCTATGGTCCGGAAAGATACTACCTCATTTGCCAGCCCTTTTTAATTTCAAGAATCAATTAAAGGTATGCGCGGATTCTATACCATAATGTTGCTTATACTTTCCAATTCGTTCATGACACTGGCATGGTACGGACATTTGCGGTTTAAAGATTTGAAATGGTTTGAAAACATGGGTTTAATGGCAGTAGTATTGCTAAGCTGGGGAATTGCGTTATTTGAATATTTCTTCCAGGTCCCCGCCAATAGAATAGGATACAAGGAATATGGTGGCCCCTTTACATTGGTTGAACTAAAAGTAATTCAGGAAGCAATTAATATCAGTGTATTTACGGTTTTCATGCTATTGGTATTTAAAAATGAAACGCTTCGATGGAATCATTTTGTGGGATTCGTGTTTCTGATACTCGCTGTTTACTTTATTTTCCGAAAGTAAATCATTTTTTAATACACACTTCTTGATTCCTTTTGAAAGCAAGGGGTCTTATGGCCACCAGACAATTATAACACGATAAAATATTTCAACATAACAGAACTAACTAAAATAATAGGGTAGGAGAGTGCCGAAAATTCAATAATACAAATACAAAAATTGATCCAAACCATGCAATAAAAGGGTATACAAATAGTTAATACATAGGTCAAAAAACTGTATAATTGTAAATAGAAGATATCATTGAAGAGCAGAGTCTACATAACGTTTATGATTATCCTGATATCCTGCGCATATTGTGCCGCACAGGATATTCCGATCGGACAATGGAGAATGCACTTATCCTATAAGGAAGGCATTGCGATAACTCAAGGCAACGGAAAAATATATTGTGCCGCGAAAGGCGGTCTGTATGCCTATAATCAGTCCGATAATTCTCTCGAGCTCATGTCAAAGCTCACCGGCATATCCGATGTATCAATAACAGCTATTAATTTTGATGTACTCACAAACACACTGGTAGTAGCATATAAAAATGCCAATATTGACCTTATCCAAAACGGCGTAATTACCAACTTGCCCGATATTAAAATAAAATCAATACAGGGGAATAAATCCATTAACAATATCTTTTTTAAAAACGGATTTGCGTATTTAGCATGTGGATTCGGGATCGTGGTAGTTGACCTCAATAACCACGAAACGAAAGAAACGTATTACATTGGACCATCTGGTTCTGCTATCAATGTACGTGATGTGAACTCTGATGGTACGCAATTATTTGCCGCAACCGATAAGGGCATTTACACGGCGCCGCTTAACAGCTTTAACCTGGCCGATTATAATTCATGGACAAAACAACCGGGTCTTCCGGACAGCACATACAATACACTAGCTTATTTCAATGGGTATATGTATGCTAATCTTTCAAAATGGCTCAGTGGTGGATGGATGCAGGATAGAATTTATAAATACAATGGTGGAGTATGGACTGCTACCGGTATCGGCTATGATAACTTTAAACGCCTGCGCTCAAACAACAACAAACTTACTACAGTTGGTCAATACGTCATTGGCATATATGATACCAATGAAACAGGGGTAGGCGCTAATTATTACAATTATGGTTTTGCAAATGCAATCTTTGCCGATGCCCTGGTTGATAATAATGCTATTGCATGGATAGCCGATGTCAGGTATGGATTGGTGAAGGAATTTCCAAATGGTCCTGGCGAAAATATTGTTCCCAATGGGCCACGCACCATTGCAGTATTTTCTATGGCTTCAGCAAATGGAAAAATATGGTCAGCACCCGGTGGGTATTTTGGTGTTGACGGTGTTTCCTATTTTTCTGACAATAGCTGGTCAACCATTTTTGGTCTGCAGCCCGGAGGAAATATGGATTCCTTACATGGTGTAATGAGCATAGTTCCTGATCCAAACAATGCCAACCACGCCTTTGCGGGTTCAATACTTCATGGCTTACTTGAGTTTAATAATGGAGCACTTGTCAAGGTGTATAATCCCAGTAATAGTTCAATAAAAAACCAGGAAAATGTTAGTGGCTATTATGCCGTACGTGTTAACGGAACAACCTATGATGACGATGGAAATTTATGGGTTTCAAACGGAGAAACCAATAATGTTATTTCAGTAAGAAAAAAAGACGGAACATGGCAATCATTTGATTTTTCGGGGTATGTAAATAGGCCCGACGTGGGTAGCATAAAAGTAACACAAGACAGTAAACAAAAATGGGTAGTTTTACCTCGTATTAACTCTATATTGGTATACAATGACAACAACTCCTTTACCACTCCCAATAGCTCTAATACTAAAATCATAACTGACAAAACCGGCAATGGCGCTTTGCCCGGAATTAAAGTTGCCTGTATAGCTGAAGACAAGGATGGGGCCATCTGGATCGGAACTGACAAAGGAATTGCCGTAATATATTCCCCTGAAAATATTTTTAATGGGGGAACCTGGGATGCACAACGTATATTGATCGAGCAGGATGGACACACACAGATCTTATTAGAAACAGAAGAGGTAACTTCAATAGCCGTTGATGGAGCCAATCGCAAGTGGATCGGGACTTCTAAATCCGGCGTGTTTCTGATGTCAGAGGACGGGACAAAACAGATTCATCATTTTGATATTACGAATAGCCCGCTACTTTCGAATGAAGTAAGTTGTATAACTATAAATTCGGAAAACGGAGAAGTTTTTTTGGGTAGTCCCAATGGAATCGTTTCATATAAAAGTACAGCAACTGAGGGAGGCGATGATTTTACAGATGTGTATGCATATCCAAATCCCGTTAAACACGATTACAACGGGACTATCGCTATCAAAGGGTTAATTAGAAATGCTGCTGTAAAAATTACCGATATTAGTGGGGCCCTGATATATGAAACAAAAGCCCTAGGCGGACAAGCGATTTGGGATGGAAAGAATTTTAACGGAGAACGCGCCCAAACAGGAGTTTATTTGGTGTTTTGTTCAAATGATGATGGAACCAAGACATATGTTACAAAGATCCTTTTTATTAATTAACACTTAGTTGTCATTTTTTAATTTTTACATTTATCCCCTTTTGCCGTTATGCTGCACCACGTAAAAGGAATCGTTTTACGTACTATCAAGTATACCGACAATAGCCTTATAGTTAATACATATACAGATCAATTTGGCCTACAAAACTATATTGTACGTGGCGTCCACAGCCGAACTTCAAAAGTAAAAGTAAACTATTTTCAGGGACTAATGGTGCTTGAAATGATCGTTACCAAAACTGGGAAACCCCGACTTGAACGTATTAACGAAGTTACCGGAGCACGAAGTCTAACACTCGAGTTTGATCAGACAAAAAATGTCATTGCATTATTTCTGAATGAATTGCTATATAAAACAATTCATGAGGTAGAATCAAATCCAAAATTATTTGGATTCTTAATTAATGTATTTGAGATATTAGGGCTTAAAGAAAATGGATGTGCGAATTTTCATTTGGCATTTATGCTCAAATACACAAAATATCTTGGCTTTTATCCAACCGAAAATTATTCCGTAGAAAATACCTTTTTTGATCTCGTGGAAGGCCGTTTTCTTTCTGAAGTACCACATCATATTCATTTTGTAGACGAAACATTAAGTAGACATATTTATGAACTGATGAATATAAAATTTGAATGTTGCGAAAAGGTACAAATCACAAATGCAGAAAGAAAACGACTAATATCAATCTTGCTAGATTATTACAAATTGCATAACGCTTTAAGTTCAGAGCTGACATCGCACTTGATTTTAGAACAATTATAAGCCCCGTTTGATTATTCCAAATAGTTTAACTTTAAGCATAAAATAGTTGAATGTTCCATCGCTTTAAGCCATACATATTTCTCTTGTTTATAACAATTATGGCTTACTGGCAAATTGCCTTTTGTACAAATGCAGTTAAATGGGATATGCTTGATTGTTGGCTGCCATGGAGGTATTTTATAGGTGAATGTTTGCAAAACAATGTATTTCCTTTTTGGAACCCTTATCAGGCTCTTGGATATCCCTTATACGCAGATCTTTCGGTACCAATATGGTCTCCTGAAGTGATGGTGACCAGTTTTTTTTTCGATCACAGTATTTATTCCTTACAAATACTTTTCGTCTTATATATTTTTGTTGCCGCAGCAGGTATGTTTCGCCTCATACGCTATTTAACCCAAAACAATTATGCAGCACTTATAATTAGCTGTGCTTATATTCTGAGTGGCTTTTTTATTGCTCATGTACAACATTTTATCCTTATAACGAGTGCCGCATATATGCCCTGGTTCTTCTTATATTTTATAAAAATTCTTAATAAACAATTGTGGCAAGACTCCCTCAAGTCAGCCTTCTTCCTTTTTTTAATGGTCACCACAGGATATGCAACCCTTACCATACTTGCAGGGTATCTATGTTTCTTCTTTACAATATTCTTCGTTTGGTATCAGATAAAAAATAAAAAAAATATTGCATTTAATAAACTCCTTTCCAGCCTATTTGTTTTCTTACTTTTTTCTACTGTATTGTGTTTGCCAATCATTGTCTCGTTTATCCAGGTAATGCCACAAATTGAACGCTTTAGCCAGGGAGTTTCGGATAGCACGGCGGTGCGTGGACCTCTTTCGCCTAAAAGTTTCTTGTCGTTTATTTCACCATTCAGTATGGTAAACGACGAGAAGTTTTTTCACACAGACATTGCAATGAGTAATGCATATATTGGAATAATTACTCTGGTATTGCTTTTTACGGCTATACTATCAGGACTGTCGCGTATTCACAAACTTGTACTTGGCACTTCCCTGATTTTTCTGCTTGTGGCAGCAGGAGATTCCTTTCCTTTATTTAAAATGTCCCGCCACTTGCCTTTGTTGGGAGTTTTTCGGTTCCCAAGCCTTTATAGCTACTTCTCCACATTTTTCTTTTTCATACTCGTGGCATTTTACCTGAATAAAGGGTTCGCACAAATAAAAGACAATAAAAAACAGATCGTTACTTCAACTTTACTTATAACACTTTTGTTATTTTGCGTATTAATTATAGCATTTGCAAAAACAGATTTCGGACAGTTTAGCTACTTAAAATCATACTCGTCATTTGGGCTATGGGTCAATAGCGGCAATGTGTATGAAAACACTTTTTTGTATGCGATCTTCCAGCTTGTTATTCTAGGATTTTTTCTGTTAATAGTTTTCAAAAGCACAAATTTTCGCTTTCATCTATTGCTATTAGTACTGACAGAAATGACAGTTTCTGTGCAAGGTAATATTTACAAAACAGCTATTACAGAAAATAACGTTAAATCACTTTCCAACCAATTAAGAGATCAGCCTAAAGGTTTTCCTAAACCGAACTTATCAATAAAAATAAAAAACTATACCGATGATAATAGAAAAATAAACGGACTTTGGCGCAATACCAATATTTTTTCCAAAACTATTTCAGCAGATTGCTTTAGCTCATTTCACTTGAAGGATTTTGACAATTTAAAAGACCATTTTCCAAACCTGCTAAATGCGTCTTTAAATAATCCGCTTATTTATTTATCCGGCAATATTTTTTCCGTAAATAGTTTACACGATACGCTTATTGACCCAAATAAAAATACTAAAGATGTCTACCTGAACGATAATGATTATAAGGAGATTAAAGAATCCGCCCTTGGTATTTCCAATGGAGATACAGTATCCATCGCTGCATTTACACCCAATGAAATACTTTTGAACACGGAAACAAAAAAAATCACCTTACTTACCTTATTACAAAGCAACTACAGCAGTTGGAAAATTTTTATCGATAATAAAGAAGTCAAAAAGATCGTAGCAAATACAAACTTTATGTCCATCTTGTTGCCTCCAGGATCACACAAGGTAAAATTCATGTTTGACAATAAGGTGGTTGTTTTTGTCTCTTCTGTTACATATATTTTAGTGCTTATTTTAATTATATACTTCATCGTATCATACTATAAAGCTCAAAATGACAAACGCTGGAAACATTTAATAATAACGATCACTGTTACTTCCGGACTTTGGATGGGTTTTAAAATTGTTAATAATAAACCATATATAGGATCTGAGAATGAATATTTGTTTGAGCTTGAAACAAAAACAAAAACGATTGTGGATAGCCTAAAAAGCAATCATACGGATGCGAATGTTTTATTCAACACCGATAAGACAATTAAACTAAATTACAAGATAATGCGATTTGAGGAGAACGCTGACCTGGATGCCCTTGCTAAACTAGTTCATGAAAGCAAGAGCACACATTTTATTTATACATGGCTCAATGTTCGAGATCCATTGGAAGTAACCGAGATCATCCGTTCAAAATATCCCAAAGCAAGTACCTTATTTGATAAGGAAAGACGCTCTATACGGCTTTTTTCGATTGATACAAATTACACACGACCCAGCCTTTTCTATTCATGCAACGACTTCAACAAACAATATACGCAATGGTCCCATAATCCTTCCGTAATAACTTCAATTAAAGCAGATTTCACGGAGCTTTCTGTAAATGCTAACCTTTTAGATTCTCTGAATATATACAGTAGCACATATGAATACAAAATAGGAGCGGAAGTCAATAAATTAAAGGAAAAATTTATGACGATCAGTTTGGATGCAATTGCAGAGAAGGAATTTACAGGAGTATTGGTATATGCAATTGATCGTGATGGGAAAACATATCAATATGTTACACAAAATATTGTGGCCAACGGTATTAATAAATGGACAAAAAATATTTTGCAAAAAAAAATTCCTCAGGAAATACAACCCGGAGATATTATAAAAATATATGTATGGAACACCGGAAAAGCTAAGGCTTACATCAGTAATTTTAAAGTGGTCTGCTATGCCGATTAAGCTCTAAGATACTATCCTGACTGTAGGCCAGACAATGCCTTCACACAACGTCTTCCTCTGGTTATTATTGAATAATTTTTGGACTGTTTCTCCCTCTTTTTATTTATATTTATCCGCCCAAATCAGATGGGAGAAAATAGTACTTAAAAGGGTTTGAGATGAGTGCATTACCGGATTTCAAAATTGTTGTGGCAGGCCCTGAACATGTTGGCTACAAGGAACAGATCGTTGAAGAAATGGCTGAATCCGCGAAGGTTCGCGGTACCGGCATAGCTAAGCGTTCCCCCGATTATGTCGCTCAGAAAATGCTGGAAGGCAAGGCTGTTATTGCGCTACATAACGATGGTGCCTGGGCCGGTTTTTGTTACATCGAAACATGGAGCCACGAACAATTTGTTGCCAACTCCGGGTTAATTGTTTCCCCAAAATTCCGTAAAAGCGGTTTGGCAAAAGCGATTAAACTAAAAATATTTGAATTATCACGCACCAAATACCCCAACGCGAAAATTTTCGGATTAACTACGGGATTGGCTGTTATGAAGATCAACTCAGAGTTGGGCTACGAGCCGGTTACATATTCTGAACTGACTACCGATAATGAATTCTGGAAAGGCTGCCAAAGCTGCGTTAACTTTGATATTCTTTCCATGAAAGGCCGCACAAATTGTTTATGTACAGCTATGCTATACAATCCTGCTGAAAAAGAAAAGAAACAGGAAACCCCGGCCGATACTTTTAAAAAAAGATCAAAGCTATATGAACGTTTTCTGAGCCTGAAAAAATTTGTGTTCTTAAAAAAAGACCTGAATCAAAAATGAGTAAGAAAAAAGTTGTGCTCGCTTATAGCGGAGGACTTGATACTACCTTCTGTGCCATTTATCTCTCCAAAGAAAAGAATATGGAGGTACATGCCGTAACTGTTGATACCGGAGGGTTTACAAAACAGGATATCGCGGAGATTGAAAAACGTGCGCTTTCGTTAGGCGCTGCTTCCTATTCATGTATAAATGCGGTTGATGATTTTTACAATCAGTGTATCAGGTATTTGATATATGGCAACGTACTTAAAAACGGTACGTATCCGCTTTCTGTAAGTGCGGAACGTATCTTCCAGGCATTGACTATAGCGAAATACGTACAAAAAATAAATGCCGATGCTGTAGCACATGGCAGTACAGGTGCCGGCAACGACCAGGTGCGCTTTGATATGGCGTTCAACATTCTTATTCCGAAAGCCGAGATCATTACTCCAATACGCGATCTGAAATTATCGCGCCAGGCAGAAATAGAATATTTAAAAAAACATGGTGTGCAGATGAATTTTGAAAAGGCTGCATACTCCATCAATAAAGGTATTTGGGGCACATCGGTAGGAGGGAAGGAAACACTTACTTCAGGCGGAGCATTGCCGGAAGAAGCATATCCATCGCAGCTAAAGAAAAAAACGCCGGAAAATGTCACACTCGTTTTTGAAAAAGGAGAACTCGTCGGACTTAACGACGAAAAATTTAAAAGTCCCGCAAAGGCTATTGCAAAGTTAAATGAACTGGCTTCGCCATTTGCAATAGGTCGTGATATACATGTGGGTGATACTATTATCGGCATAAAAGGCCGTGTTGGCTTTGAGGCTGCGGCACCCCTTATCACAATTAAAGCGCATCACGCCCTGGAAAAACACACGCTTACCAAATGGCAATTGTATTGGAAAGACCAAATGAGTGTATGGTACGGCAACTGGCTGCATGAAGGTCAGTTCCTGGATCCTGTAATGCGCAACATCGAAAAATTCCTGAAAGACACACAACAATTTGTAAGTGGTAAAGTTTTTCTTACGCTTGCTCCTTATGGGTTTAAAGTAAACGGCATTGATTCAGAGCACGACCTGATGTCGGCTAAATTCGGCAGTTATGGCGAAATGAACAATTCATGGACTGGTGATGATGTAAAAGGTTTCGCGAAAATTTTTGGAAACCAGGTGGCTATCTATAACGCAGTTAACAAAATTAATCCCTGATGGGTAAAAAATTAAATATCGGTATCATAGGCGGAGCCGGCTATACAGCAGGGGAGTTGATCCGTATTTTAATTTTTCATCCTAATGTTTCAATAAAATTTGTGCACAGTACTTCCAATGCAGATAAATATATTTATGGTGTGCACACTGATATGCTGGGTGATTGTGATCTGAAATTTTCTTCAACTATTGATCAGGATATTGATGTGCTTTATTTATGTCTTGGACATGGGGACTCCGTAAAATTCCTGGAACAGAACGATATAAACAAGGATATCCGGATCATTGATCTGAGCCAGGATTTCCGGGTTGATGCTGCTTTCAAAAAGCAAAACCGGAATTTTATTTATGGATTACCGGAGCTGAATAACACTTCAATTAAAACAGCTGAAAATATTGCCAACCCCGGCTGCTTTGCCACATCAATCCAATTGGCCCTATTGCCGCTTGCAGCTAAAAAATTACTGAACGAAGATGTTCACATCTCAGCGATAACAGGCAGCACAGGAGCAGGGCAGGCATTGAAACCCGAAACACATTTTACCTGGCGCTATAGTAATATGTCGACTTACAAGGCTTTTGAGCACCAGCATCTGAATGAAATAACACATTCTGTTTTGCAATTGCAGCCTTCGTTTAAAAAGAACATTCATTTTATTCCGTATCGCGGTAATTTTACAAGAGGAATTATGGCATCTGTTTACACACCTTATAAAGGCACAGAAAAAGATGCGATCGAACTTTATCAGAACTATTACAAAGATAGTTCATTTACACATGTAAGTACAAATAAGATCGACCTGAAACAAGTGGTGAACACCAATAAAGGAATCGTTCACCTACAAAAACATGGCGATCAGTTATTAATTACAAGCATAATCGACAACCTGCTGAAAGGCGCGTCAGGACAGGCTGTTCAGAATATGAATCTGATGTGCGGGCTGGATGAGAAGACAGGATTGAACTTGAAAGCAAGTGCGTTTTGATTTTTTCCCCTCTGGAGAGGGGGGGGGTGTTTGCCTGCGGGCAAGCAGGCTTGTCTGCCGAAGCCTTAACGAAGGCAGGGGTGTGTTTTTTAAATGTATTTATTATGAAATTATTTGACGTATATCCATTATTCGACATCACCATTGCGAAAGCACAGGGCTCAACCTTGTGGGATAGCAAAGGGAAAAAGTATCTTGACTTATATGGCGGACATGCTGTGATATCCATCGGGCATAGTCATCCGCATTATGTAAAGAAAATAAAAGATCAGCTTGATCAGATCGGATTTTATTCTAACTCGATAAAAATTGAACAGCAAAATGAGCTGGCAGAGAAATTGGGTGAGTTGAGCGGGTATAATGATTACCAGTTGTTTTTATGTAATTCCGGCGCTGAGGCAAATGAAAATGCAATTAAACTGGCATCCTTTCACACAGGCAAGAAAAAAATAATTTCTTTCAGCAAATCGTTTCATGGGCGCACTTCATTGGCTGTTGCCGCTACAGATGACAAAAGTATTGTTGCCCCTGTTAATGAAACGCCTAACATCCAGTTTTTACCTTTCAATGATGAGACCGCACTTGAACAGGCCATGAATAAAGATGTTTGTGCTGTGATTATAGAAGGCATTCAAGGCGTTGGCGGAGTAAACATTCCTACCAATTCATTTTTGAAAAAGATAGATACTCTTTGTAAACAGCATGGAGCGGTATTTATATTGGATGAAGTGCAATCAGGCTACGGACGTTCAGGAAAATTTTTCGCGCATCAATACTCCGGGGTAAAACCGCATATAATAACCACAGCTAAAGGCATGGGGAATGGGTTTCCTGTCGCCGGCGTTTTAATTTCACCCGAAATAAAACCTAAGCATAGTTTACTTGGCACTACTTTTGGCGGAAATTATTTAGCCTGTGCTGCAGCAATAGCGGTGCTGGAAGTGATCAAAGAAGAAAATCTTGTTGAGCAGGCTTTGCGCGTTGGCAACAACTGGATAAATGAACTTAAAAAATTGAATGGTGTAAAAGAAGTGCGCGGCCTGGGCTTAATGATAGGAGTAGAACTGGATGCACCTTGCGCGGAGATCCGTAAGAAACTATTGTTTGAACACAATATATTTACCGGTTCTGCTTCAAACAAAAATGTGATCCGTTTATTACCTGCGCTTAATGTTAAGCAGGAAGACATCGATCAATTCAATAACGCATTTAAACAAGTCCTGGCGCAAAGCCCGGTTGGCGCATGAACCAATTCACTTCAGTAACTGATGTTGCCAATATTAAATCCTTCGTTAAAGAAGCGTTAAAATTAAAATCAGATCCTTTAGCTTTTTCAAAGCTTGGCAAAAACAAAACGCTGGGATTGCTCTTCTTAAATCCAAGTCTGCGTACACGTTTAAGTACCCAAAAAGCCGCCATGAACCTTGGCATGAATGTAATGGTAATGAATATGGACAAGGATGGCTGGGCGCTTGAGATGCAGGATGATGTAATAATGAATGGCTCAACCGTGGAACATATTAAAGATGCTGCTGCAGTTATTGGAACATATTGTGATATTGTTGGTATACGGTCTTTCCCCGGCCTGAAAAACAAAGCGGAAGATTACAACGAAGAAACACTTTCCAGGTTTATCAAATATGCAAAAGTGCCTGTTATAAGCCTCGAAAGCGCTACCCTGCATCCATTGCAAAGTTTTGCCGACCTTATTACCATCGAAGAGAACCGCAAGAAAAATAAAAAACCAAAAGTAGTTCTTACATGGGCTCCTCATATAAAATCATTGCCGCAAGCCGTTTCCAATTCCTTTGCCGAATGGATGAACAATGCGGATGTAGATTTTGTTATTACACATCCGAAAGGCTATGAATTGGATAAAAAATTCACAGGCAAAGCAGCTATTTTGCATGACCAGGATGAAGCACTCAAGGGAGCTGATTTTGTGTATGTAAAAAACTGGTCGAGCTACAGCGATTATGGCAAAATACTTTCCTCCGGCGAAGGATGGATGCTTACCAACAAAAAACTGGAGCAAACAAATAAAGCAAAAGTAATGCACTGCTTACCCGTGCGCCGGGGATTGGAACTAGCGCATGAAGTGATTGATGGGCCAAATTCATTGATATTACAGCAAGCGGAGAACAGAGTGTATGCAGCACAGGCTGTGTTGAAGAATATGTTAAAGAAATAATATAGAAAAGGGAACGCAGATTTTTATGATTATTATGATCTGCGCAGATCCTGATCATAAAAAATCATAACGATCATAAAAATCAGTGTTCTATTTATAACCATGAAAGAGAAATTATACATAATAAAGATCGGCGGCAACGTACTCGACGCCCCTAAAGCCCTTGACAGATTTCTGGGCGATTTTGCAGGTATTAAAGGGAAAAAAATATTAGTGCATGGCGGAGGAAAAATTGCCACCGAACTCGGAAAAAAATTAGGTATTGAAACCAAAATGGTGGAAGGCCGCAGGATAACTGATGAAGCCACCATTGATCTGGTTACCATGACCTATGCAGGGCTTATTAATAAAAAAGTAGTAGCGGCATTGCAGTCCAAAAGTTGTAATGCCATTGGATTTAGCGGTGCAGACGGAAACCTGATAAAAGCCAAAAAACGCCCTGTTAAAACGATTGACTACGGTTTTGTAGGTGATATAGAAGATGATTCCGTGAATGTAGAATTGATATCCTCACTTCTTGCGCAAAATGTAATGCCGGTTGTTTGTCCTATTACACATGACGGAAACGGAAACCTGCTAAATACCAATGCTGACACAATCGCCGCGGTATTGGCTTATGCAACAGCAAAAAAATTCGAAACACATTTATTTTATTGCTTTGAGAAAAACGGGGTATTACTTGATGTAAATGATGATACTTCCTTTATACGTGAATTGAAAAAATCACAGTTCGAAGAATTAAAAAGCAAAAAACAAATTTATGAAGGAATGATTCCCAAGCTGGACAATGCTTTCGAGACCATCGCAAAAGGTGTTCATTCGGTATACATTTGTAATGCATTTCATTTGCCATCTATTATAAATAATACACAGCCCATTGGCACACGCATCTGTTAAATAGGATTATTGTGAATTTTTTAGAAAAATATTTGGTGAAAATTTGGAGCTTTCGTGCCCGCCTGTCCGGTAGGCAGGCTTTGGTGGCTAAAATTAAATTGCCACTAAAACACCAAAACACTAAAGCCCACCAAAAATTATTATTTGATAAATGAGCGAAGCGGTAACGTCTGAAAAATTATTTCATGATGCGGTAGAACTGCTGAAAGAGCTTATTGCGATTCCCTCATTCAGTAAAGAGGAAGAAGGAACAGCAGGAGCGATTGAGAATTTTTTTGCGGAACGGAATATGAAAACGCAGCGTAAGAAAAATAATGTATGGGTCCTCAATAAACATTTCGATAAGAGTAAACCTACTATATTATTAAACTCTCACCATGACACGGTAAAGCCCAATGCTGGCTATACACGCAGCCCATTCTTGCCGGAAGTAGAAGAAGCTAAATTATTCGGCCTCGGCAGTAACGATGCAGGAGGACCATTGGTAGCACTGATCGCGACCTTTGTATCATTTTATGAAAGAGCTGATCTGAAATACAATATTATCCTTGCCGCTACAGCTGAAGAAGAAATTTCCGGGAATAATGGCATTGCGAAGATCCTCAAAGATTTGCCTGCTTTGGATTGTGTAATTGTAGGTGAACCAACTCAAATGCAAATGGCCATTGCCGAAAAAGGTTTGATGGTTTTGGATTGCACAGCAAAAGGCGTTGCAGGACATGCCGCACGCAACGAAGGCGATAACGCCATTTACAAAGCCATAAAAGATATTGAATGGATAAAAAATTACCAGTTCCCAAAAGTATCTGAAACACTGGGGCCGGTAAAAATGAGTACCACCATTATTAATTCAGGCAAACAGCATAACGTGGTTCCTGATGAATGTAAATTTACAGTTGATGTGCGTACAACAGATGCTTATACCAATGAAGAAACACTTGCCATTATTAAACAGCATGTGTCTTCCGATATTATGCCACGCTCAACACGCCTGCAGCCTTCTTTTATTAGTAAAGATCATGCACTTGTAAAAGCAGCGAAGACACTTGGCATTAAAACATTTGGCTCACCTACTTTATCCGACCAATCGCTGATTGATGCGCCTTCGGTGAAGATAGGGCCGGGTGATAGTGCACGCTCACATTCGGCGGATGAGTATATTGGATTGGGTGAAATAAAGGAGGGGATTGAGGTTTATAGGAGGTTGTTGGGGGAAATAATAAAATAATAAATAAATGGACATAGGAACGGGGTTAACCATTTTAGGAAGTAAAGAAATTGTTGGAAAAATACTTGGACCAACTGCCGATTATCTCGGAAAAGGGTTAAAAGATTTTACAGAAAAAAGGGTGGATACATTGAAAAATATTTTTTCTAATGCAGGCAAAAAATTAGGTAAAAAGCTTGACGAGGAAAGTGGTGGGGTTTCTCCGAAAGTATTAAAAGGAATAATTAACGAAGGCTCATATTGTGATGATTTTCTTTCCGTTGATTACTTTGGTGGAGTACTCGCTTCATCAAGAAGTGGAATATCAAGAGATGATAGGGGGGCTTATTTTAATGCGCTTATAAGTAGGCTATCATCCTATCAATTGCGCCTGCACTATATTATGTATCACACTGTTAAAGAGCTATACAACGGGGAGTCTACAAATGTTGCATTTGACCAAGAAAGAAATAATTTAAGGGTATTTATCCCAATTGAAACATATGCTATAGCAATGGATTTTGTTGAAGAAGAGAAAAAAGAAATTTCAAACTTAATTAATCATTCCATTTTTGGTCTTTTAAAAGAAGACTTAATCGATGGGTATTTTCAATTTGGCGGAAAGGAACACATTCAAAAAACTTTTCCCGAAAGCAATGTTGGAGGAATGATACTGCAACCTTCACCATTAGGTATCGAATTGTTTTTATGGGCATATGGGAAGGGGCAGGTACATATTCAAGATTTTTTAAAAAACTCTATCACTTTTGAAATAGATGAAAAAATAAAATTATCGGGAGAAAAAAAGAAAATCAAAAATTAACCCATGAAACTCTGGCAAAAAGGATATAAAACAAACGAAAAGATAGAGTTGTTCACAACATTATGAGTAACATTAAACTATTTGAAAGCAAACAAATACGAAGTGCTTGGGATGAAACCGAGCAGAAGTGGTATTTTTCTATTCAGGATGTAGTTCAATTATTAACGGATACTTCTGATGTAAAGGATTATATCAAAAAAATGAAAAAGCGTGATGTTCAGCTAAATTCCAACTGGGGGACAATTTGTCCCCTGGTTGAAATGATGGCTGCTGACGGCAAAAAACGAAAAGTTCAAGCCGCCAATGCTCAGGGGCTTCTGAGAATTATTCAATCTATTCCATCACCAAAAGCAGAACCCTTTAAACTTTGGTTGGCGCAAGTTGGCTCGGACAGATTGGACGAAATTGAAAATCCGGAATTAGCGACCCAACGCACAAGAGAACTTTATAAACTGAAAGGGTATTCTGACGACTGGATAGAAAAACGTATGCGCAGTATCGCGATACGTGAAGAACTGACAGAAGAATGGAAAAACAGGGGAGTAAAAGAGCAAAGAGAATACGCGATCCTTACTGCTGAAATTTCAAAAGCGACATTTGGATTAACCCCTACACAATACAAAAATGTAAAAGGTCTTAAAAGCCAAAACCTCAGAGACCACATGACCGACCTTGAGTTGATCTTTTCAATGCTTGGAGAGGCTTCGACAACTGAAATTGTAAAGACGCAGAATCCAAAAGGATTTATAGAAAATCGCAAAGCAGCTAAACAAGGAGGGAGCGTAGCAGGCAACGCAAGACGAGAACTTGAAAGCCGGACAGGTAAAAAAGTAATATCCAAAGACAATTATTTGCCCGAAGCAGAGAAAAAGAAAGAATTAAATAAAGGAAAAGGGAAAAAGAGATAACCAAACCTAAAACAGGAAGGTTTCAGTTGGTTACAAATTGTAATCGCTGAAAAACAATATCAATAAAGTACATACCTTTACCGTATGAAACTCTGGCAAAAAGGATATAAAACAAACGAAAAGATAGAACTGTTCACCGTTGGCAACGATGCGATGTTCGACATACAGCTGGCTAAATACGATGTGTTTGGCTCTATTGCGCATGCACGGATGATAACTTCTATTGGCCTGCTGACAAAAGAGGAATTAAAAAAGATAGAGATAGAACTAAAAAAAATATACAAACAAATTAAAGCCGGAAAATTTAAAATTGAAGATGGAGTAGAGGATGTACATTCGCAAATAGAGTTGATGCTTACACAAGCTCTTGGCGAAACCGGCAAAAAGATTCATGTGGGCCGCTCCCGCAACGATCAGGTGTTGGTTGATCTAAAATTATTTCTGCGCGAAAATATAAAAGAGATAACTGACAGTGTTGAAGAGCTTTTCAAGCTGCTCATTAAGCAAAGTGAAAAGTACAAAGATCATTTGTTCCCCGGCTATACACATTTCCAGGTAGCAATGCCTTCTTCGTTCGGCTTGTGGTTTGGAGCCTATGCCGAAAGTTTGGTTGATGATGTGGGAATGCTTACGGCAGCCTATGATGTGGTGAACAAAAACCCACTCGGTTCTGCAGCCGGTTATGGATCCTCATTTGCGCTAAATCGTAAAATGACAACCGACTGTCTTGGTTTTGAAAGCCTGAACCACAATGTTGTTTATGCCCAAATGACACGGGGAAAATCGGAAAAAGTTACGGCCATGGGAATGGCTAATGTGGCCTCCACATTAGCGAAGCTGGCATACGACATGTGCTTATATATGAACCAGGAATTCAGTTTTGTTTCGTTTCCTGATGAGTTAACAACAGGTTCAAGCATTATGCCGCATAAAAAGAATCCTGATGTATTCGAGTTGATCCGTGCGCGTTGCAACAGGATACAATCCATTCCAAATGAACTTACATTACTCACTAATAACCTGCCATCGGGCTATCACCGGGACCTGCAATTAACCAAGGAAATTATTTTTCCTGCCATTATATCCCTGCAGGAATGCATTGCTATGACCATATTAATGCTCGAAAACATTTCCATTAAAAAGGATATATTGAACGACAAGAAATACGATATGCTTTACAGCGTTGAATCTGTCAATCAATTAGTAATGCAGGGGATCCCATTCCGTGATGCGTACAAACAAGTTGGAGAAACAATTGCCAAAGGAAAATTTACACGTCCTAAGAAGGTTGTATATACACACCAAGGCAGTATTGGTAATTTGAATAATGATAAGATAGTAACGCAATTTAATAAGGCGAAAGCAGCGTTGGGGAAAAAGTCTGTGATGTTGGATCTGGTCAAATAATTATTTCCCGTCCTGCCATTCGAGCACTCCTTTACCCTTTTCAACTTTTGGAGCCGTTGCAGCGAGATAATTTGCGAGGATTGTTTCTGCTATACCGGAAAAATAGTCATTTACTATTCTATTGGGGTTATTCGTATTAGCAGGAAAATTTTTAGTTGCTAGTCCTGAATTCAATAAATTGCCGCTCAGATCAAATATGGAATAATGAACCGCCGCGGTGCGGTCAAACCCTCCGGTAGTGCTATTTCCACTATTATCAACGTTGATCTTCATGTCGAGTTGGTTAATAAAAATAAATATCTCCGTACCATATTTTTTATGAAGGGTGGTCAGTAAATTCGGGTTGGTGATTCTTGTATTCATGAATTTTCGCTGGTCGTTGGTAGCAACTATGATCTGGCCGTTTTGAATTTTAGGCTTATTTATCATATGGTCTGCTTGTGTCTTTCCGGTTGAATCCGGAACAACATCATATTTATAAGCTATTGAGGAATAAATGTAATACTGATCGCTCATTGACCTGGCCGTATCACTCAACAATGAAATTACGCTGTATTTTTTTTTGAATTCTGCAACAACACTATAATCAAGCCCGGAACGAAAGGCATAGCGGATCTGATTAAAATTCATCTTTGTTTCCTTATTCACATTCTGGTCAATTTCCGACATATACAATTTTGGTTCAAAAGGAATGACTAATACTTTGCGTGTGTCTTTCCTTTCAATCATTGAAGGGGGGGCAATTTTGGGCTTATCGGAGGAGGGCGAAACAGTTGTGCTTTGGGAAAAGGAGATGTGAGATATGAGACATGAGATAAGAGACAAAAGGGCCACACCTGCGCGGAAATGCTTCGGCAGGCAAGCGAGAAACGAGGGACGAGGGGCCGTGTCTACGCAGAAATGCTTCGACAGGCAGGCGAGGGAAAAAAATTTTTGAGGCAATAAAATTAACCGTGTCATATTAAATAGGTTTATCAAACTCCCTCTCCTCCGGATAGGGGTGAGGACCTTTATTTTATAAACAGCCTCATCACATCATTTCCATTGGCGTACAACAATAATGCCAGCAATAACATCATTCCGGCATATTGCGCGTATTCCATTACCTTTTCATTTGGCTTACGGCGCGTTATCACTTCGTAAAGCAAAAACATCATATGCCCGCCATCTAACGCCGGAATAGGCAATATATTCATAATGGCGAGCACAATAGATAAAAATGCTGTAAATACCCAAAAACGCTGCCAATCCCATACAGGCGAATATGCTTTACCAATGGTTATAAAACCGCCAAGGGATTTGTGAGCATCCTTTGTGGTAAATATCATTTTCATTTGCTTGATATAACTGTCCATTGTTTCGACCCCTTTGTGGATACCGGCAGGAAATGATTCCAAAAAGCTGTAGCTACGTGTAGAAAACTGAAAATAGTCCAAAGGGCCTTTGTTAATGAAACCCAACTTTCCTTCAGCTGATACATATATCTTCAACGCAACAGTATCGTTATTACGATTCACATTAACCTTTACGAATGCCTCCTTATGGCGTTGAAGAGACTGCACAACATTTTGATAAAAGGCCGTCGGAACAGAATCAATTGAAATTATTTTATCTCCTTTCTTTAATCCTCCTAAATCGGCAGCCATTCCGGGAATAACGGAATCCACCTCACAAGGCATACGTATATCAAATAATGAGACCTTGCCCTTGATAAGTTCCGTAAAATATTCTTCTTTTATCGGAATATCTAATTTCTGTCCATCCCGATCCACCTGCACACTTTTGGCTTTATTTAAAATTATTTCAAGAGGGATCTTGTTAAAATTGTCCACCTCTTTATTGTCAACAGAAAGTATTTTATCCCCATCTTTAAAGCCCATTCTCAATGCGGTAGAGTCACAAGCAATGCCATACTTAGCATTTTTAGTCGGGAGATATTCTTCGC
The DNA here is from genome assembly GCA_016183775.1 of Bacteroidota bacterium. Classification (NCBI taxonomy): domain Bacteria; kingdom Pseudomonadati; phylum Bacteroidota; species Bacteroidota bacterium. The sequence continues at coordinate 6,011 of JACPDY010000152.1, read as the reverse complement.
CCCAGGCAAACAGTACCATTGCATAAATAAGTACACCAAGTATAACATTCACGGTTACACCACCACACATAATAATGAGACGCTGCCAGGCAGGTTTGGAGCGAAACTCCCAGGGTTGAGGAGGAAGTTTCATTTGTTCTTTGTCCATCGACTCATCGATCATGCCTGCAATTTTTACATAGCCGCCCAAAGGAAGCCAGCCGATGCCGTACTCTGTTTCACCACGCTTTATTTTAAAAAGTGAGAACCATGGATCGAAAAACAAATAGAATTTTTCAATTTTAGTTTTAAAAAGTTTAGCAGGAATAAAGTGCCCCAGCTCGTGCAGCACAATTAGAATCGAGAGGCTAAGTATAAATTGAATGGCCTGGATCATGGTTTAGTTATCAGTTATTAAGTTATTGTCGCCAAAACGATGGCCTTCCCTCTTGAGAGGAGCAGGGGTGTGTTTAAATATTACACCCATTTATTACAATAACGTCAGCGCAAATTTACGGGTTTCTTTGTTTGTATTTACATAATCTTCATAAGAGGGCTTTGCGATAAAATTAATTTTACTCATACATTGTTCAATCACATCAGCGATCTTCACAAAGCTGATCTTATCCTGCAAAAACGCTGCCACGGCAATTTCATTGGCGGCATTAAGTACACAAGCTGTATTTCCGCCCTTATTCATGGCCTGAAATGCCAGATCAAGACAACGGAATGCTTTTTTATCAGGTTGCTCGAAGGTTAAATTGGGATAGTCTAAAAAATTAAACCGTTTAAAAGTTGAAGGTAAACGATTCGGGTATGCCAATGCATATTGAATAGGCAGCTTCATGTCGGGCAAGCCCATCTGGGCTTTCATGGAACCATCCTGAAACTGAACGATCGAATGAATAATTGATTGCGGATGCACGATCACATCGATCTGTTCAGGCTTAAGGTGAAATAGCCATTTTGCCTCTATCACTTCAAGTCCTTTGTTCATAAGGGTTGCAGAGTCGATGGTAATTTTTGCTCCCATGTCCCAGTTGGGATGTTTGAGTGCCTGCGCTTTTGTAACCGTTGAAAGATATTTTGTGTCCTTCCCCCGGAAAGGTCCACCGGAAGCGGTTAAATATATTTTTTCAACCGGGTTGTGGAATTCACCCGCCAAACATTGAAAAATAGCCGAATGTTCTGAATCAACCGGGTAAATATTAATTCCCTTTTCTTTGGCAAGAGCGGTAACAAGCTCTCCTGCCACAACCAATGTTTCTTTATTGGCCAATGCAATTTGCTTTCCTGCTTTTATCGCGCTTAGGGTTGACGCCAATCCGGCATAGCCCACAATGGCAGCAAGCACCATGTCAATTTCATCCATTTGTACTACCTGTTCAACCGCACTATTGCCCGTAAATACTTTTATGCCTTTGTCAAACAATGCGTCTTTTACAAATTTCCATTTGCTGTCATCTGCAATAACAACTATGTTGGGATTAAATTCCAACCCCTGTTTGATAAGCAGATCCGCATTTCCATTTGCTGTCAATACTTCCACAGAAAACATTTCCGGATTCGCACGAATTACATCAAGTGCCTGCGTACCAATGGAGCCGGTAGAACCCAGGATGGCAAGTTTTTTGGTTTCAGGTTTCATTCGCACTGATTATATACTTAATAACTAATTCCTTTTTCACCTAACTAAAACACCATATAATCCTGCGGATCGATCGGGTTCCCATTATACCATAATTCGAAATGCAAATGCGGACCGGTAGATTGTTCGCCGCTATTACCCACAATTGCGATCACTTCACCCGCCTTTACAAAAGCCCCCGTTTTTTTCATTAACGCCGAACAATGTTTATACACCGAGATCAGGTTATTACTATGCTGTACCTGCGCAGTGTAGCCGGTTTCTGTGGTCCACGCTGCCAATATAACGGTCCCGTCAAGTGTTGATTTGATGGCTTCATTTTCTTTAGCAACAACGTCCACTCCGAAATGTTCATCGGCAATTTTAAATGACGTTGTAACGGTTCCCTTTAAAGGGGTGAAAAAGAAAAAACTGGAAATCCCATTATTTGCAGGCTTCCCATCACTCTGTGCAAGGCTAAAGCGCTCCTTGTGTTCTACCTCGCTTCGCAAAATAGAATCTTCTTTTGAGGGCTGGCTGGCAATGATTAGGGCTTTATAGTTTTTGGTCGTGTCGCGTTTGTTCTGGATGCTGTCCGGTTTAATATTCCCGCTGATCACATTATTAATATTTTCGATGTATTGTGTTTTCAGGGCCAATTCGTATTGCAGCGAATCGGCTCTTACAGCGAGATTTATCAGGGAGCGGCGCATCGTAATATCGGCATACCCCGGAATATATTCCCGAAGGGGAGTAAATGCAATAGTGCTGATAACAATAACAATAAGTAAAATAATTGTAGCGCCAATACCAATAAACAGTGATAATGGCTTTAATTTTAATACAAACTTCTCTTCAAAAGAAGAGTCATTTAGTATAACCAACCTGTAACGATCACGCAGGCGTTCCGACAAACTGCGCTTTTTATGTGTTTCGGGCGACATAAGGGTTGTAAATATCGCAAAAATACCCCTTTATATCCCTTAAATTCACTAATGTTTCGCAATAAAGAAAAGAATAGAAAGGATGCTCAAAAAATTATAATAATTTTGCCTTTCCAGCGTTGTACCAGCAAGCATTTAAGTGATACGCGGCAACATATTAAAAAGTGTTTTTTTCGCCCTTCTTTTCACAGGGCTTTTGGTGTTTATAACCGGTTGCTCAACAAAGCGCAATACTTTTGTGACCAGAACTTTTCATAACACCACTTCCCGCTTCAACGGCTATTTTTATGCAAATGAAAGTGTAAAAGATGCCGTAAGCCGACTCGAAAAAAATCACAAAGATGATTTTACACAAATTTTACCTGTTTATATATATCCTTCAGCGGATGAGGCAAAAGGACTGTTCCCGGATATGGATAAAGCGATAAAAAAACTTTCTACTGTTATTCATCGTCATACCATAACCACCAAAAGCAAAAAAGAAATTCCGGGAGCCTGTAAATGGATTGATGACAGCTACCTGCTTATGGGTCAGGCGCATTTTTATAAACGCGATTTTTTTTCCGGCATCGAGACCTTCGACTATGTTGCCAAAACATATAAAACCCTTCCCACCCGGTTCAAAGGTATGATGTGGCTTATTCGCTCCTATGATGAACTTGGCAGTATATCCCAGGCTGAATCTATGATCGATCTGTTAGCGGATGAGAAAGAATTTCCCAAAGAATATAAAGCCGAGTTAGCAGCTATTCAAGCCCAACATTTTATTTTACGCGAAAATTACGGAGGAGCTTTAAAGCCTTTAAATATTGCTATTGCGTTAACCAAAAAGAAGAAAGTACGCGCGCGCTATATGTTTATAGAAGCGCAACTGGAACAAAAGCTGGGGAAAACAAAAAAGGCCTCTGCATTATACAGCGAAGTTATCAGAATAAACCCCGGCTATGAGTTAACCTTCAATTCACAGATTAACCGCGCGCGCTGCTTTGAAGTTACATCATCAACCGCAGGAGCATCAATAAAAAAAGAATTGAATAAGATGCTGAAAGATGAAAAAAACACGGAGTATTTCGACCAGATCTATTACGTGCTGGCTGAAATAGCGGAAAAAGAAAACGATATCCCGCAGTGCATAAATTACCTTAAAAAGTCGGCACAGGCAAGTGTTTCCAACAATACCCAAAAAGCTCTTGCTTTCCTGAAACTTGCAGATATCGCCTTTGCAAATACGGACTATAAATCAGCACAGGCCTATTACGACAGCACAGTAACACTGGTTAAACCCGGATTTCCGAACTACGAACTTATCGTAAATAAAAAAAACAGTTTGTCGGAGTTGGTTAAAAATCTGAATATTATTGCAAAAGAGGATAGCCTGCAACTTTTTGCCAAAATGGATGAAAAAGAACGCAATGCAAGGATAGAAAAAATGATCATTCAGCTTGAAGAAGAAGAAAAGAAAAAGGAAGAGGAAAAGCAGCTTCAACAGCAACAGGCTCTCCAGGTTACCCAGATCACTCAGCAAAATAATGCGCAACAAAACAGCGGACAATGGTATTTCTATAATCCAACGACAGTGAGTTTTGGCGCTTCTGAGTTTCGTAAAAAATGGGGCGATCGCAAACTGGAGGATAACTGGAGAAGAGCTTCAAAAGAGATCGTGCTGGATGACTCCGGAACAAACCCTGAACAGACTCTTGCAAGTGACACAAGTAAAAAGGCAAGTCCAAAAATTTCAAACAAAAAAAGCAAAGAATATTATTTACAAAATCTCCCGCTGACTGAAAGCGCTGTTCAAAAATCAAATGAAAAAATAGTTGACGCTTATTATAACCTTGGAGCTATTTATAAAGAACAGTTATACAACAACAACAAAGCGGCCGAATCATTTGAAGAGATGCTGAAACGCTATCCGGAGAACAAATATAAACTTTCAACATATTACCAGTTATACCGTTTGTATTTAACAATCGGAGATAATGACCGGGCAGAATATTATAAAAACATCTTCCTTACCAAATACCCCGAAACAGAATATGCCAAAATAATTGACAACCCCGATTATAACAAAGAAAAACAGGCGGACATTGGTGAAGCGGAAAAACTATATACTGAAACATATCAGTTGTACCGTGATGCTAATTACCTCGCTGTGATCGTCAAATGCCAGATCGCTGATACCGCACTTGGAAAGAGTCCGCTGCTGTCTAAATTCGACCTGCTTGAAGCTCTTGCCATAGGACGCACACAGGGAACCAGTGCTTTTGAAAGCGCTTTGACACGTATCGTGATCAAATATCCAAAAGACGAAGTGAAAGACAAGGCCCAGGAATATCTTGACCTGATCAAAAAACAAAAAGACGGGCTCTCGGATACCAAAAAAGACAGCCTGATTAACAATGCTGTTCAATACCTGTATAACAAGGATGCTGAATATTACTGGATTTTTGTATATGACGGGCCAATTGACATCAACAAAATAAAGATCGAGCTTTCAGACATTAACTCCGAGTATTATAGTTTGGATAATTTATTCATTGAAAATATTTTATTGGACGCAGGAAAGCAAATGATAAGTGTGAAATCATTTGTCGGCAAAGAAAAAGCCATGACCTATTACAATCTGATATCAAAAGATAAAAAAGAAATTTTTTCAGACCTTGATGCAGCGAAATTAAAAACGTTTGTTATTTCTTCCGAAAACTTCCCGGTGTTCTATAAAGCAAAAAATATCAGTGACTACATGGCTTTTTTTCAGGGAAATTTTTTGAAATAAATATTATCCGTCAAATAACAATTCATACTCATGAAATAGCCATATACCTTCGGCATACCAAATGGACATAAATATGGCGTATTCCATCTGACAAATGGTAACTTAAAAATTATACACAAATGAAGCATTCATGATTTAATAAACACAAAGAGGAATGAACATTTAACTTTGGTGCTATAATCAAAAACTTTATAGCATCATGGAAACAGAAAAAGTAGAATACGAACAAATAGTTGAACGAGGTTGCGGACTGGATGTGCATAAGGAAACAATGGTAGCCACAATTAAAGGTAAAGAGATAAAAGCAGAAACACGAACCTTTACCACCTTTACAAGTTCTTTGACAGAATTGAGAGATTGGTTAAAACAGGCAGGCATTACGCATGTTGCGATGGAAAGCACCGGGGTGTATTGGAAACCAGTATACAATATATTGGAATCCAATTTTGATATTCTTCTTGTCAATGCCCGGCACATGAAAAATGTACCCGGTCGCAAGACAGATAAAGCGGATAGTTCATGGATAGCCAAATTGCTGTTGAGCGGTCTTTTGAAACGAAGCTTTATACCGCCAAGAGACATACGTGAATTACGTGATCTGTTCCGGTATAAAAAGAAACTGGTTGGGCAGGTAAGCTCTGAAAAAAATCGTTTGCTGAAGATACTGGAAGATGCGAATATTAAG
>JACPDY010000151.1 GCA_016183775.1 Bacteroidota bacterium | reverse complement strand
TCGGGCTCCTTCGTCTTTTAAGAACTGGTAAGTAAGTCCGCTGGTGGTTACCCAAATATTAAGCCCGGGGACTTCAGCTTTATATAAAACATAGGGAGCGGGGTTATTTTCACTATCAAGTATTTGTCCTTTATTTTCCCGGAATCCGAATTGGTTTTGTTTTGCAAGCCAATCATGGGTCTGCGCCTTCAGGTTCGGGCTGTTGACAGTATTATTACCCGCTGGAATTATATTGGTTGTAATAAAAATGACAAGAATGGTACTGAAATAACACTTTTTCACTTGAACATATTTTATAAGATGTTGAAGGTCAAGCGGAACTCGCATTTTATGTTCATGACTCTTTGTATAAATTATACATGCTCGTTTCATACTACAATATTTTTCGGGTCATGTGAGGTTTTGCTGAACAATGTTTATATGAAATTTTCTTCTCACTATTAATATTCAACCTATTAAAGGTAGAATGATTTGTAAGGAAAGACAAACCAAAATCATCTTATTTCCACAAGTCCGAAATTTGGAAGCGTAATAGTATATTTGTGTATAATGTATTTCAATGAAGGCTCAGGAAAGAAAAAGAGAAAAATCCACTTATTTGTTTGATCTGGTAAAGTCACTTACCGGCCAGGAGAAGAGGTACTTTTCACTGTTTTCCAAACGGCATATACTTAGTGAAGAGAATAATTACATCAAGCTGTTTAGTTTGCTTTGTTCACAACAGGTGTATAATGAAAACGAAATAGTTGAACGACTTTCAAATAAAAAATTCGCTTCTCGCCTTGATACTCACAAAAAGATCCTCACAGAACTCATTTTAAAAAGTCTACGAATGTTTCATTCAGGAAAAACACTCCGAATGGAGTTGAGTGAGCGGGTCAATGACATTGAGTTGTTGATTTATAAGAAGCAATGGCGCTTATGTGGCAAACATATTGAACAAGCAAAGCATTTTGCGATAAGCAATGATCTTTTCACAGGATACATTGATATTTTAGGATTGGAGTTGATGATGATGCAGAGTAGTTCAAATTTGAAATGGCTTAAGAATAATATTGACACCATTCAGTTGGAGGAGAACAGGGTGCTTGAAAAGCAAGCGAATTACTTCCAGTATAGGAGACATAACAATTTAGCTAAAATATGGATAGTAGATAATAGTGCCGTAAGAAGAAGTGAAAACTCAAGAAGTAAATTTGATGAAGCATTTAATTCAGCACTTACAAAGGATGTAAACAATGTTTTGTCGGCTAAGGCTATGGTCTTATATCACCACCTTAATGGGCAGCGGTTTTATTTTTTTGGTGATTATAAGCGAAGCCTGAGCCATTTTCAGTTACTGCAGAAATTTATAAAGTCGGCGCCTGAAAGATTTAAGCAATACCCCAAAGTATATACCGCTGCCATTCATAATATCATTAATATTTTGCAACGGACAGGGAAATTTAATACGGTTATCCGATATATTAATAAGCTGAAACACATACCAACAGGAATGGAATTGAGCAGAGAGGAAATTTTTGTCCGCTACTTTGAACAATTACTTTGTACTTACGTATATTTTGGAAAGTTCGTTGAAGGAATTGAGAAAGTAAATGAAGTCGAAATTTGGCTGGAGCAAACAAATGTAAAACTTGTTGAAAAGATCCGGCTCATGGAACTTTATCTGTATCTGTCTCATTTATATTTTGGAACGGGTAATTATAAACGATCATTATTCTATTGTAACCGTATACAGCGAATTGAGTTTAAGCCTGAAGTTTTGAAGGATCAACATTATTATTCAAAGGTAATTGCAGTTATGAACCATTTGGAGTTGGGAAATGAAGACATTTGTGTGAACTTGGCCAGAACTTTACTCAGGAATAAAAAGGAGAATAAACTCATGACGAAAACGGAGAAGACCGTAATAGAATTTATTTACAGAAAATATTTCATTCTGAATTCAAAAATGCAGCAACGCAGCGCCTTTTCAGAGCTAAAACGGAAAATCCTGAAAAATTTAAATACTGTTCCTGATATGTATACTCCTGAGCAATTTGATTTTTTGCGATGGCTTGACAGTAAAATAGAGGATCAGCCTTTTGCGGATGTTATAAGGGAAAAGGGTAAAAAAGTTGTTCGTTGACTGTTCGTGGTATGTTAATTTTTAATGACGTATAAAATCAGGAATGACATCGCTTCAAGCTATGTTATCCCTTTACAAATTACACCTAACTTAACATTCGTGTAGCTTTATTACCAACACCTGATAACTAACAATGGGTTATGGTGCAGTAAGATTGACATTTATACTGCAGCCGTTCTTGTCTTTAATATTTATCGTGTATACACCTGAACAAAGCTGATTTTTGTATCGCTTATCATAGCCATCGGGCCAGGCATAGCTATAAGGACTTGTGCCGCCTGTGGCTGTTACCATGATCCACTCTTTGCAGCCACAGTTTGTGCAGTTGGCGGTGCCCTTGGTGAATTGGCCGGCTAAAGTGCAGGTACTACACGGTGTACCCGTTATAACAAACGTTGCCGTTTGTGTTTGATTGCAATTACTTGTTGTGGTTACTGTGTAGGTACCCGGGCATAAACCGGTAACGGTATTGGTGGTACTGGTAACATTCATGGTGCTGCTGCCATTGCTCCATACATAGCTGTAATTGGGATTACCGCAACTTACATTAACGGTGGCGCTGCCGTTGCAGGGTGTGCAGGTGGTACTGTTAACCTGGCTTTGGGTGTAAGTAACAGAATCGGGTATGAATTTGAGAATATATCCATCATGAGAATTATTAAAAGTGGCATCGTAATATGCGCCCCCACCCGGATCGGTAAGAGGATAAGTGGAAGAGTTAGTTACATCAATCCATTCTCCTGCCATAAACAGGTTGTCATTGGCATCAACAGCTAATGCTTCGCGAAAATCCCCTCCACTCCCGCCTATATAAGTATTCCATAGAAGGGCTCCTGTGTTGGAAAATAAAACCAAGAATATATCCCCAAACACACCACCACTACTACTACCATTGTAGGTATTGTCAGAATATCCTCCAGAGCAGGAGGGAGAGGGCTGAACCAACAATGCACTGGAATTGGTATTAAAACTCATATATACATTGCCGCAGGAATTAACAGCTAAATTATCATACGTAAAAAAAAACCACAATTCATTTCCGCTTCCTCCATAATAAGTCGCCCACAAACGATTGCCGGAATTGTCAAATTTTAGAATAAAGGCATCGATCCCCCCCGCATTCGCTCCCTGAAAAAACGTGCCTGCATTCTGAACAGGAAAATTGGTTGAATTGGTCTTTCCTGTTACAAACACATTGCCGTTTGAATCACAGGCAATGGAAAAGCCGCGGTCATCTCCACTTCCTCCATAATAAGTTGCCAACAAACGATTGCCCGCATTGGAAAATTTCAGAATAAAAGCATCACCCCCACCCGCATTCGCTCCCTGAAAACAAGCTACAGAAACAGGGAAATTGGTTGATCCGGTATATCCAGTTACAAACACATTGCCGCTGTTATCAATGGCAATGGAACACCCCTCTTCATAGCTATTTCCACCATAATAAGTCGCCCACAAACGATTGCCGACATTGGAAAATTTCAGAATAAAAGCATCAGCCCCCCCCCCCCCCGCATTCGCTCCCTGAAAACAACCTACAGAAACCGGAAAATCGGTTGAATAGGTAGATCCAGTTACAAACACATTGCCGTTTGCATCACAGGCAATAGAATTGCCCACGTCCCATCCACTTCCACCATAATAAGTCGCCCACAAACGATTGCCGGAATTATCAAATTTCAGAATAAAAGCATCGCCCCCTCCCCCCGCATGCACTCCCTGAAAATAACCTGGAGTACAAATGCCGCAACATACAAGACCATTGCAAACCGGAAAGTCTGTTGATTGGGTATATCCAGTTACAAACACGTTGCCGATGCCATCACAGGCAATGTAATGGCTCACGTCCGCTACACTTCCTCCATAATAAGTCGCCCACAAAAGAGCACCGACATTGGAAAATTTCAGAATAAAGGCATCTACCCCTCCCCCATACACTCCTTGAAAAAAAGTTCCTGCTATCTGTACAGGGAAATTGGTGGAACTGGTATATCCCGTTACAAACACATTCCCGCCGCCATCAGTGTCTATGGACATAGGACCATCATCTGCATTCCCTCCATAAAAAGTAGCCCACACGAGTTGCGGATCAATAATTAAAGTTCCATGTTCCGGGTTCCGGGTTCCGGGTTCCAGGTCAAAGACGACAGAGGATTCGTATCCATTGTCTTCATTCTTTTCGATGCGCTTCTGATAACGCTGTTTGAAACGGGTTTTTATTTCTTGTCCTTCATAAAAACTTACCGGAGCGTTTTCTTTTATGTTGCCGTAATTGGTGTAAAGTTCCAGTTCGCCCTGTGCATTTATTTTAACGGGTGTTTTGCTTTTGTAGCGTAATTCGATTTGTTTGTAATCGGCTCCGGGATGTACAATAAAATCATATTTAAATCCTTTTTCATTACTGTTGTACAATACCCAGTCAATGCCGGGATATATATTTTTGATGGTTATTTTTTCGTATTGCTTTACATCATAAATCCCATCGGGGCAATGCCCGTAGAAATAATTAAAATGTTCCGCGCTTACGCCTTCTCTGATGATGGTTCGGCTCAGCTCACCACAAGTGTTTTCTTTTTTTATGGTTGCGCCTTTTAGTTCCATATCAACGCGCTCCCATTTAAAAATGATGTTCTCCTCTTTCTCCGAATGCATCTTTCCTTCTTTTTCATTTTCAGTTTCTTCGCTTTCGTTTTCTTCTGACTGAATAAAGGTATAAGTGATGCCTTTTTCGGTAATATACATGTTCATGCCGGGCGCTTCGGCTTTGAACAATACAAAAGGAACGGGATTGTTATCCATATCTGTCATTTGCCCTTTGTTCTCTAAAAACTTAACAGGCTGGTTTTGCATCCCTGCCTGCGCTAACGCTTCGGCAGACAGGTATTGTTGTGCAAGGGCCGGGTCATTATTTTCTTTGTTATTGCCTGCGAAACTTGCAACGTTTGCCAGCAAGAATAACACGAAAATGTATTTATATGTATTTTTCATGAGCTGATTTTTATATGCATTATTGTGCAAATTTTTCAATTATTATCTATTGTTTTATAAATTTTTGTGTCTGCTGTTGTCCATTTTTTAAGCGAATAAAATAAAGTCCGTCTGGTAAATCAGCAACGTTGATTTGTAATGTTTGCGTTATTTCTATTTCCTTTATTAAAGCTCCAATGGAATTAAAAATCTGAACTTGTTCTTTACTGTTGTTGCCAATAAACTGGATTGTCAAAGTTTCTATTGCGGGATTGGGATAAATAAAAAATAACATTTCATATAATGGTTCGCCACCAACTGAAGTATTCGGATAATATTCGTCCGCTCCTATGTCAATGGAATTGATATTTCTGATTTCAAAATCAATATCTCTGCTGTTGTTTATTGACAAACCAGTATTTACACATGGAGAATTGTTCATTATGTGAAAGTCTGAATTAGAAAGATCAACAAAAACAGGATTTGCGATAAATGAATTTTGGTCGTTGTTTAGAGTTGTCTGATACGATAGAAAACTCAAGGAATCAAATTTTGTTGGGTATAACTCAATGTAAGTTGAGTCGTGAAATTGTTTATAGCAATTGTTGTTAAGAATAATACCATTTAATGGGATGCTACTAGTGTCAATAAACACTAATGTTCTTCGGGCGTTATAGAAAATATTATTGCGTATAACTATTGAATCTGTTGGTGCTTCTGTTGACCAACACAAAACTCCTCCGCCTCTTGGGTCAGGTCGTTGTAACCCACCCCAACCATAACCTGAATTTACACAAGTATTGTTCTCGAAAAATATGCCATGAGTAGAAGATGAACTTGGCCGATTAAAGTATTCAAAAGATGCCATCGAACAATTCCAGATTAGATTGTTTCGATAGGTAATATTATACTGTTGTGCAGAATTACCGTGATTCTGGTTAGTAACACCTGAATCGTATATTTCCCAAATTTTGCAACGTTCTACGATATTGTCATGGGCATTTGCCCAAAATTCAATGCCGTTTCCATACCGAGTGTTATTAATTCCATCTATGTCACCACCGCCCATATATGAAATATCACAATCTGAAACTATAATATGGTGGGTGTTGCCACCGCCTATGCCATGTGCCCCACCGTATTTTAAAGATAGATTGCTGTAAGAAATATAGCTTTTTGCATTTTGGTCAATTATGTGCTGCCGAACTGCACACTCAATTTCTGAATAGATATTAGCTGGATTTGCAGTGGAATAAATTCTCAATACATATGAAGTTTTGTCAAAGCAGAAATCGCCTTGCTGAGATAAAGCTGAATTAGTCCACTTTTTAAAACCAAAAGCAGTTGCGTTATTGAAAATTAAATTTCCAATGTCCTTAGTAAAAGTTACAGCACTACGCCAGATATTTCCTCCCTCATTAATCCAGTCGCTGGTTGTAGATTTGTTAACCGAGCCCAACAATAATGGTTTTGCACCTGTGCCATAATCGGAATAGGTAATGTAACCTGTAATGGAACCACTTTTTGGTATTAACTGTCCACGCCAAACACTGTTTCTTATAAAGAGAACACTGTCATTAGGAGAAAACAAATACGAATTTACTTTTGTCAAGGTCTGCCAGGGAGAACCTGCACTTAATCCACTATTCAAGTCATTCCCGGCATTACTGTCAACATAATATGTCGTGGCAAATGTGGGGGTTGCGAAAGAAAATATTATTAATAAACAAGCCGTAAATAAATATTGAAAGCTGTTTGTCTTAGTTGATGTCTTTTGTTTCATTTTGTCACTGAAGTTTTATTCTTTGTTGTCAGGTTGTAATTTTGATGTTGCACTGTCGCGATAGGGTTGCCGGTAACAATTATTGCCCGCGAAACCTGCAACGTTTGCCAGCAAGAATAACACAAAAATGTATTTATATGTATTTTTCATCTGTGTATATTTTTTAGTTTTTCAATTGTCAGATGGAATACGTCATATACTCATATCGGTTTGTATGCCAAAGGTGTATGACTATTTCATGAGCTGTTTTTAAGGCGCGTTTACCGTAACTGTCGCATTGCATCCATTGTTGTCCGTAATAATAATGGTGTACGTACCCGCACAAAGTTTATTTTTATACCTGCCCGTATATCCATCCGGCCAAAGGTAGCTGTAAGGATTTGTGCCCCCTGTGGCGTTTACCATTACCCATTCTTTGCAGCCACAGTTTGTGCAGTTGACGGTGCCCTTGGTAAATTGGCCAACTAAATTACATACAGTACATTGGGTAGTAGTGATGTAATTATCTATTTTAATGCTATCTTTTTTACAAAGGGTGGTTACAACTAATTTAACATTGTGCGTGCCTACGCCGGAGAAACTTACAATAGGTTTCATGGAATCGGATGTGGCGGGGGTGCCGTTTGTAAACACCCAGTGATACTTATAGCCTGTAGTATCGCAGGACTTGCTTATTGTTGGTGTAAATGTAACGGGGGTATTTGCACATACGCTTGTGGCAGCAGTAAAGCCTAAGCCAAGTGATGTTTTGCCTTCGCAAATATTGATGCATAAGCACGCTAAAACGGCATCAAAATTTACTCCTCCGAAACCAATAACACTATGAACTGTTTGATGGGCACCGGCGGTTACCGGGTAGCCTCCATTTGTATTGGATGCGCAGACAAACAATAAATTACCGGAAACTGCTATTCCACCTCCATATAAGTCTAAATCCTCGTAACCTGTTCCTCCAAAATAGGTAGCGCAGAGTTTTTTACCATCCGAATCAAATTTTACGATCATTTGGTCTTCTCCTCCTCCGGCATAATTCGGCTGGTAGGCACAGGCATCGAGATCAGAAAGAGACCCCATCGGATCTTCTACTTCCATATACAGGTACACATTGTTGTTTGCATCTATGGCAAGGCAGCCGCCCATGCTAAATTCATTAAAAACCGAACCGTAATAAGTGCCCCAAATCCGCGCGCCTGCTGGATTGAATTTTACAAGGAATGCATCATTGCCTCCACCTAAAACAGTTTGAAAACCGCCGGCAGTAGCAATTACATTGCCCGTATTGGGGCTGGTAGTATATCCTGTCAGGTACACATTGCCTGTGTTATCGCAG
>JACPDY010000150.1 GCA_016183775.1 Bacteroidota bacterium | reverse complement strand
CTTCAGTGCATAAATTACTTTATACCACCTTGCGGCTTGCTAATGTTTCGGGGTGTTATTCCGCACATAAGAGACTTACACTCTTTGGGTTTTCTCTTTTAAAGAACTATATTTATCATTCAGGGCACACACAGCACCTACTTGCAATTTTTGCGGGTTAACGCTCAAATGTGTAAGCTGACATTAGCAAAAACTGCAAGTAGCTGCAAAACGTTAGCGGTCATGCTATTGGGACAGTGCAAACATTAAACAGACGGGCTGACAATAAACTTTAAGACAACAAATTTTGACAGGTGGACAACGACATACAAGCAACATAACATCGGGACAGTTCGGGCGGACAGTCCGACACTCATGCCTACGCAATAAAAAAATTAAAACACCCCCACCGCACAAAAAAAAATTGAATTTCTTTTGCCTACGCACAAGCGGCACATTTGGGGTTGCCGCCACCCACAAAACCAAACCGATGGCAACCCCAAAAGAGCCGCTTTTTTCTACGCTTTATTTCCGTAACCTTGATGTTTATTCTTAAAATTATATGACTCAGGAACAAATACACGAATTGGAAACTAAACTTTGGGATGCAGCCGACCAACTCAGAGCAAGCAGTAAATTGACAGCAGCCGAATACAAAGACCCCGTGTTGGGTTTGGTATTGCTTCGCTTTGCACAGAACAGATACGAAGAAGCCAAACCGATTGTAGAAAAAAATCTTCCGGTAAATCCACGGACAGGGAAAAAGCGTGAAGCAACTTCAAACGATTATTTGTCCGTTGGTGCAATGAAACTTCCCGAAGAAGCGAAGTATGATTATTTGGCAAATCTTCCGGCAAGCAAAGACATAGCAAAGGCAATCAATGATGCAATGAAATTGATTGAAGCGGAGTATCCCGACTTAGCGGGTATTCTTCCGAAAAATTATCAGGAGTTTGAAAAGGACTTGCTGCAATCTCTTATTCGTGTGTTCAACGAAGATGCAGTGAAGAAAGCGACAGGCGATGTGTTCGGAAGAATTTACGAATACTTCCTGATGAAATTTTCCATGCAGGGAGCGGGTGCACAGGAAGGTGGAGAATTTTTTACACCTCCAAGTTTGGTGCAACTGATTGTAAATTTCATTGAACCCCTGCACGGCATCATACACGACCCTGCATGTGGAAGTGGTGGCATGTTTGTGCAGACAGGATATTTCGTGCGCAGCCACACGAACAAAGAAGTGAACGAAGCAATCACCGTGAAAGGCACAGAGCAGAAAACCAACAACACGAAGTTGGCGAAAATGAATTTGGCTATTCACGGTATTGAAGGAAAAATAATTGAGAGCAACAGTTTTTACAGCGACCCTCACAATCTTGTTGGCAAATGTGATTTTGTAATGGCTAATCCGCCATTCAATGTGAGCAAGATTGACAAGGGAAAAGAGTTTGTGAAAACCGACAAGCGTTTGCTTTTTGGTTTGCCGAAAGCGGACAACGGCAACTACATGTGGATGCAGTATTTCTATTCCTACTTAAACAAAACCGGCAGAGCCGGTTTTGTAATGGCAAGTTCAGCTACTGATGCAGGGAACAGTGAAGCAGCCATAAGACAAAAGTTGATTGAAACCAAACACATTGACTGCATTGTTGCCGTTGGCAATAACTTTTTCTACACCCGTTCATTGCCTTGTCATCTTTGGTTTTTTGACAAAGGGAAAAGCAAAGCCAATGCAGA
Source organism: Bacteroidota bacterium (assembly GCA_016183775.1). Taxonomy (NCBI): domain Bacteria; kingdom Pseudomonadati; phylum Bacteroidota; species Bacteroidota bacterium. Next base: position 7,287 of record JACPDY010000150.1, on the reverse strand, counting down.
CAAGATTCTGATGATTAGTGCAAGAAATGTAAAGCGGAAAGTAACCACCACTATCAATGACTTTTCTCCCGGGCAGTTGCTCAATCTCACAACCATTATGAAATTGTATCGTGGAGAAAAGAACGCCTACAAAAATTCTTTTGCCGACCATCAGCACATGCTGAATGAGGTGTTAGGAAAAATCCGCTGGCATTACACAACGCTTGCATCAGGGTTGAATGATGCAGCAGCAGCAGCAGAATTGAAAATTGATTTGAAAGCAAAAGCAGAAATCAAATTCAGCAAGCCCGACAACCATGAAGAAGCGGAGAAGATTTTCAAACAGTTTAATGAACCGATTGAAGCAGCAATAATTTTCATCAACCAATGGCAGGAAGAAATTGCTGCCATAGAAAGGAAAATTGCAGATAAAAAAGTTGAGGAGAAGGAAGGAAAAAAGCAGTTGCAGATTTTGCGAAGCAAAATCACAACATTGAGCAAACCCATTGTAAACTTCACTGACGAAACAAAAGAGTATTACGAACAAACCAAGCAAGGCATCAACGATTGGAAACATTTTATGGAATGGTTTCCAGACGGCAACTATCAGGACATTGAAGGGCTTTGCAAAATTGTTTCACTTGACGAAGTGAAGGAGCAAGAATATTCATTGACACCTGGAAGATATGTTGGTTACACAATTCAATTTGATGAGGAGTTTGATTATAAGAAACGGATGAAAGAAATTAAAAAAGAATTGATGGAACTGAATAATTCAGCAATAGAAATAAATCAAACCTTAAACAAAAACTCTTTTCTTTTAAAATAATGGCACTACAAGTTTTCAAAATAAAAGAGCTATGCGAATTCAAGTATGGTAAGAGTTTGCCCGAGAGAGAAAGAGTTGAAGGCAAATATCCCGTTTATGGTTCGGCAGGAATTGTGGGAACACACACTGATTATTTATTAAAAGCACCCGGAATTATTGTTGGAAGAAAAGGAACAGTTGGTTCAGTAACTTGGGCAAACAAAGATTACTTTCCAATTGACACCGCTTTTTATTTAGTTGAAAACAAAGAGAAAGTAGATTTTAAGTTTCTTTATTACCGATTGCTTTTAGCAGGACTTGATACAATGAATAATGATGCAGCAGTTCCCGGCTTAAATCGCACAGCAGCACTCAATCATAGAATTTCAATTCAGAAAGAACTTCCAATTCAACGCAAAATTGCTTCTATCCTTTCTTCTTATGATGATTTGATTGAAAACAATTTGCAACGAATAAATTATTGGGAAGAATTAGCTCAAATATGTTTCACAGAATTCTTCACAAACAAAAAAAGTTTGCCGAAAGGTTGGAAAGAAAATAATTTAGGTTCATTAGTTGGACATGAAATTGGAGGAGGTTGGGGAGAAGAAAATAAAAGCAATGAATTCAGCGAACCTGCTTATGTAATAAGAGGCACTGACATTGACGAATTGCCAAATGGCAGATTAGAGAATGTCCCTTTTCGCTTTCACAAGAAATCAAATCTTGTCTCCCGCAAATTGCAAGACGGAGATATTGTTTTTGAAGTTTCAGGAGGCAGCACCTATGAAGGAGTTGCAAAATCATTATTGATAACCGATGAATTGCTAAAGCAATTCAATGGCGATGTGATGTGTGCAAGTTTCTGCAAACTGTTGCGACCAGCATCAAGAGAACTTTCAAATTTTACTTTTCTGTTTTTGCGTTTTCTCCGTGCAATCGGAGGAACAGAAGTTTTTGAAATCAGAAGTGCAAGCAACATTGTAAACTACAACTGGACAGCATTTCTCAAATTCCAAAAAGTAAAAGTGCCTGATGAAAAAACATTGGAACAGTTCAATGAAATTATTGACCCGATTTACAAACAGATTTACAACTTAGGGCATCAAAACCGTTTGCTGAAAGAGGCAAGAGATATTTTATTACCACGACTTATGACAGGTATGATTGAAGTATGACGAAGGAAGAACACATAGCAAAACAAAAAGCGGAACGCACTGCAATCACGAAAGAGATTCTTGAATCCAAAGAGCCAAGAAAACTTATCGTAGCCGGAGCAGGAACAGGTAAGACATTTACATTCAGTGAAGTTTTGAAACTGAATCCTGATGGAGCTAACATTGCAATGACTTTCATTCGCTTGCTTCGCAACGATATGGCAGGTTCATTGAGTGCCTATGCTGATGTGAGAACCTTTCATGAGTTCTGCAAAAAAATTCTGCACGAAAGACGAGGAGGGTTTTTTCTTTATCCGAAACTCACAACAATCATCAGGGAGGATTCTGACCACTTAGAAATTGACTGCGGAAACTTTGATGATAAGTTTCAGCAGTTGGATGAAAGCGGAAATGAAATTAAGTTCTATCTGAAGCGTGGCGATTATTACAACACTGTTGCCTTCAATGATTCCGTTTACAGAATGTGGCGTGAGCTACAAAGAGACCCAAGCATACTTGATAAGTTTGACCAAATTCTCATTGATGAATTTCAGGACTTCAATCCGTTAGAAGTTGCATTTATTGATGAGTTGGAAAAGAAAGGAAACATTTTAATTGTTGGAGATGATGACCAAGCCGTTTACGATTCAAGATTTTCTACACCGCATCATTTGCGGAAGAAACATCAATCAGGTCACTACAAAAATTTTGAATTACCATTTTGCAGCCGTTGCACACTGCCAATTGTTGAAACGACAAATGAAATTTTGAGAAAAGCAGTTGAAGCCGGAGGATTGAACGGAAGATTACCCAAACGATATGAATGCTTCATTGAGTTAAAAGATGCGGAGAATGAAAAGTATCCGACCATCACAACAGCACAGATTACAAATGTGCGAACTGTAATAAAATTCATTAACAAAAAGATTGCGGAAATTTCAGCAGCAGAAATTGCTGAATCATGGAAGGAAGGCAGCGAATACCCAACAGTTTTAATCGTAAGCAAGACACAATATCTCAATCCTGTTTTCAAAAGTTTGAGTAAAGATTTTGCAAACATCAAATACAAGCAGTCCGAAAAAAGCGAAGTCAATATTTGTGACGGGTATGATTTTCTTTCTCACAATCACAAATCAAATTTGGGTTGGCGAATTTTAATTGACTTCCTTTTGAAGTATGAAGATGCAAAAGCAATCATAAAGAAAACGGAAGCAGGAACGCCAATGATTGATTTGCTCTCAAAAGAATTTGTTGATGCACAAACAAAAATTTCGGTTATTATTTCCAAACTCAATAAGAAAGGCGAAGACAATAATGCACTGCTTGCAGAATTAGAAAAGTTGGTTGACAAAAATCTTTTTGCAGAAATTAAAGCAAGATTTCTTCCCGAAGAAGTTGCAGAAGTTGAACCTGAAAAAACCCAACCTTCAATTCTTCTCACTTCCTATCAGGGCTGCAAAGGCATGTCAGCAGGTTTTGTTTTTATTATTGGTGCAAACAATGGAGTAATGCCAGCCAATTCTAAAAATGTTTCTGATGTGGAAGTTTGCCAATTTATTGTTGCGCTCACTCGGACACGAAAAAAATGCTACATACTTTCTGAGGATTGGATGTTTGCACCAAAGGATAATAGAGGAAAATGGATTCCGAAAAATGAAAGAAGCATTTTTATTGACTTGATACCTGATAAGTTTCTTGAAGATTTAGGACATTTGAAATCTGATGATATAAACTAATGAGCTACGAATATTCAGAAGATGGCTTGGTTGAAAATGCAACCCAACAGGTTTTAGAAGAACTTGGTTGGAAGGTTTTGTATGCGTGGAAAAATGAATCACTTGGTGATGATAGCTTACTTGGAAGGGAAACAAAGAGTGAAGTTATCCTGAGAAGAAATTTATTGGCTGCATTAAAAGAGTTCAACAAAGGACTGCCTGAGATTGCCTACGCACAAGCGATTGAAATTCTTGAACAAAAAATAGCCGACAAAACACTTGGCAGAATCAACAAGGAAAAATATCAGTTGCTCATTGATGGAGTTCCGGTGAGTTACACAAATGCAGACGGAGAATTAGAGAAACAAAAACTTCGTGTGTTTGATTTTGATAACTACACCAACAACGATTTTCTTGCAGTGCGACAGTTGGAAATTGTCGGAGAACTCTACAACCGAAGAACAGATGTAGTTGGTTTCGTAAACGGAATTCCTTTAGTGTTCTTTGAATTGAAAGCGCATCACAAAGATTTGCGCCATGCTTACGATGACAACCTGAGAGATTACAAAGACACCATCACTCATTTGTTTAACTGCAATGCGTTTATCATTCTAAGCAACGGAACAGATGCAAAAGTTGGAACGGTTACAAGTCCTTACAAATTTTTCCTTGACTGGAAACGCTTTGAGGAAACCGAAGAAGGTGTTGTGAGTTTAGACACAATGCTTCGTGGAACTTGTGCGAAGGAAAAACTCATGGACATTTTTGAGAACTTCCTTTTGTTTGACGATAGCGGAGGCGATGTAGTGAAACTGATGGCGAAGAACCATCAATACATTGGCGTGAACAAAGTGTTGGAGAAAGTGAAAACGATTGAAGACCTGAAAGGAAAGTTGGGAGTATTCTGGCACACACAGGGAAGCGGCAAGAGTTACTCAATGGTTTTCCTGTGTCAGAAGATTCACAGAAAGTTTGGAGGTTCATACACCTTCCTGATTGTTGCGGACAGAAGCGAATTGGAAACGCAGTTGTATGACACATTCACAGGGGCAGGTGCAGTAGCGAGTGTGAAAGGACATGAACCCGTTGCGGGCAGTCGGGAACACTTGCGTGAGTTGCTGAAAGAGAATCACAAGTATGTGTTCACACTCATTCACAAGTTTTCAATCAATCCCGAAAAAGAAAATGAGTATCCGCTAATCACGGACAGGAAAAATATTATCGTGATTTCGGATGAAGCACACAGAACGCAAGCGGGAACATTTGCAAGGAACATGCGCTTCAATGGAATTCCCAATGCTTCCTATTTGGGTTTCACCGGAACGCCAATCATCAAGGAAGAAGAAGAACTCACAAAAAATATTTTCGGTGAGTATGTTTCAGTTTATGATTTCAAGACAGCAATCAAAGACGGTGCAACGCTAAAACTTTTATACAACAACAGAGGGGAAAAATTAGGAATCAAGAACCCCCAGTTGGATGAAAAGATGATTGAGATTCTGAATAATGATGAATTAGACATTGACCAAAAGAAGAAACTCATTTATCTTTTTCAGAAGGATTATGTTGTGCTGACAGCAGAACCACGGCTTGATGCGATTGCAAAAGATTTGGTTTGGCATTTCAACGACAGAGGTTATCAGGGAAAAGCAATGTTGGTTACACTTGATAAGCCGACAGCAGTTCGCATGTATGACATGATTACGAAATACTGGAAGCCCTATATTGAAGAACTGAAACAGAAAATTGAAAATGCAAGTGATGTTGAAGAACAGTTAATGTTACAGCGCAAACTTCAAAAGGTAGAGCAAACAGAAATTTGTGTTGTGGTAAGTCCTGAACAAAACGAAGTAGCAAAGTTCAGAGAAATGAATCTTGACATTGAACCGCACCGGAGAAAAATGTCGGACACTACAAGAGATTTGGAAAAAGATTTCAAAAACCCTGAGCATCCGTTCCGTTTGGTAATCGTGTGTGCCATGTGGATTACAGGATTTGATGTGCCTTGCGTTTCAACCGTGTATCTGGACAAACCCATACAAGGACACACACTCATGCAGACCATAGCCCGTGCGAATCGTGTGTATGATGATGAAAAGGAAAACGGTTTGATTGTGGACTACGGAAATGTTTACAAGCAATTGGAGAAAGCATACAGTGTTTACGGAGGAGGAACAGGCGGTGGCGGTGGCACAGGTGGAAACGGTGAAGGCGGAAAAGGAAAGCCCGTGGAGTTGCTTGAGCAACTTGCAGAAGAATTGAAAGAAGCAATCCGGCAAGTGAAAGGTTATTTGAACGAATTAGGTTTTAATCTGAATGAGTTAAGCAATGCAGATGTGAAACCAATGGATAAACTGCGAAAGATTAAAGAAGCGGCAGATTGTGTTTGCCTGAATGAAACCACACGAACAAAGTTTGAGGTGATGGCAAGGGAAGTTTTCAAAAAGTATCATGCGCTTTATCCCGAAGAACAAGTGAAACCGTTCATTCGTCAGTTCAATGCAATTGAAGCAATCTACAATTTGCTGAATCAGCAAGTGAAGGAAGCAGATGTAACAAGCATCATCATGCAGTTGCAGCAAGTTGTGAATGAAAATGTTTCGGTGAATCCGAATAAAGTTTCAGAACCAGATGGAGTTTATGTTGACCTTGCAAATCTTGACTTAGATAAACTTCGTGCTGTGTTTGCTAAAACACCAAAGAAGAACACTATCGTTTTTGACTTAGCGCAAGCCGTAGAAAAGAAGTTGCAGCAGATGATGAAAGAGAATCCGTTGCGGATGAAATTCTATGAACGCTACAAGGAAATTATTGACGAATACAACCGAGGCAAGAATTTAGAGGACACACTACGGGCATTTGACAAACTCAATACATACATCCAAGACCTGACAGTTGAAGAAAGCCGTGCAATGCGTGAAGGAATGACAGAGGAGGTTTTAGCGATTTATGATTTGCTGAGGGAAGGGAAAGAACTTTCACAAGATGATATAAAACAAGTGAAGAAGGTTGCAGCAGAAACTTTGCAGAAGTTGAAAGATGAAAAGTTGAAAATAGAAAGATGGAGAGAAAGCCGACAAGTTTCATCACAGGTTTGGCAGACCATCAATGATTACTTGCTTAATCTTCCAATGAAAATTTATTCAGACGATGATGTAAACGAAAAGACAGTTTCAGTTTATCAGCATATTTATTCAAACTATCCGGGAGGAAATTTCAATGCTTATACAAGAGCGACAGCATAAAATGAAAACCCAACACGCAAAAGCACACACATTTGCAAGCCCCACAAGCCAGCACACAGACCAAAGCTTGCAAAAGAGTGTGCTTTTCTGCCACCCAGAAAGAAATTCAATTTTTTTTCCCATCCTTCGGTGTTTTAATTTTTTTGCAATCGCACAACCCACGACAGACAGGCACTCGGACAGTTTATTGCAGACCTTTACTGGACAGGTCAGCTTGACACGGACGACAGAAGCACGAACCGCTAATCGAGTAGGCGGCTCCGTCATCAAAATCTGACGGAGTGCGCCTCTCACACCACTGTACGTACGGGCCTCGTATACAGCGGTTCATTAAATTGTGGAGCTACTTTCAGGTAATGTTCGAGCATTGATTCGTAACCACG
>JACPDY010000149.1 GCA_016183775.1 Bacteroidota bacterium | reverse complement strand
CGACAGCCGTGGTTATTACGGCGGAGCAATCGGTTTTATGGGTTTCAACGGGGATATTAATCACGCGATCATTATCCGTTCGTTCTTAAGTAAAAACAATAAACTGTTTTATCGTGCCGGAGCAGGTGTGGTGATTGCAAGCACCGAAGAAAATGAATTACAGGAAGTGAACAATAAATTAGCGGCATTAAAAAAAGCTATTGAATTAGCGCAACAGATATGAACATACTGGTATTGGATAATTACGATTCGTTTACTTATAACCTTGTCAACTATCTCGAAAAGATAAGCAATACAACCGTGGATGTGTTTCGCAATGATGCTATTTCACTTAAGGAAGTAGGTAAATACAATAAGATATTGCTGTCTCCGGGTCCCGGCTTACCTGCTGAATCGGGAATATTAATGGATGTAATAAAAGAATATGCTCCGACAAAAAGTATTTTTGGTGTTTGCCTTGGTTTGCAGGCAATAGGAGAAGTGTTTGGGGGCAAGCTGGCGAACCTTGATTCGGTATATCACGGTGTGGCGACAGAGATGAATGTGTTGAAAGATGATATACTTTTTAAAGGCATTCCGAAAAAATTTATGGCCGGACGTTACCATTCCTGGGTAGTTGATAAAAAAAGTTTTCCGGAGGAATTGGAGATTACGGTGGAAGATGAGAAAGGTTATATAATGGGATTGAGGCATAAAAAATTTGATTTACGTGGAGTGCAGTTTCATCCCGAAAGTATTCTTACAGAGCATGGGGAGCTGATGATTAAAAACTGGATAGAGGCATGAAGACAATTCTGAATGATCTTTTCGACCACAAAACGCTTTCCCGCGGCCAGGCGAAGGAAGTGCTTATAAATATTGCCTCAGCGAAATATAATACTTCGCAGGTTGCTGCATTTATGTCGGTTTACCTTATGCGGCCCATTACAGTGGAGGAGTTATCCGGTTTTCGTGAAGCGATGCTGGAATTATGCTTACGGATTGATTTCAATACGAATGAAACTATTGATATAGTTGGAACAGGCGGCGATGGAAAGGATACGTTCAACATATCCACTCTTGCCTGCTTTGTAGCCGCAGGTGCTGGAGTAAAAGTTACAAAGCATGGTAACTATGGTGTTTCTTCGGTAAGCGGTTCCTCAAACGTGTTGGAAGCTATCGGGTATAAATTTACAAACGACAAAAGTGTTCTTCAACAGCAACTCGATCAGGCCGGATTATGTTTCATGCATGCACCTCTGTTTCATCCCGCGATGAAAACGGTGGCGCCTATACGTAAAGAACTCGGTGTGCGAACTTTCTTTAATATGCTCGGCCCTATAGTCAATCCCTCTTTTCCTAAATATCAATTGCTTGGAGTTTATAATCTTGAAATAGCCCGTTTGTATAATTACCTGATGCAGGGTACAACAAATAGTTATATTATCGTGCACTCCTTTGACGGATATGATGAGGTGTCGCTTACCGGAAATTTTAAAATGATATCCCGTTCAGAGGAACAGATTATTGAACCCGAAATGATCGGAATGAAAAAACTGAAACAGGAAGATCTCCATGGAGGAACTACGATCGAAGACGCAGCCGGAATATTTATGAAAATACTGAAAGGGGAGGGTACTCCGGCACAAAATGATGCTGTAGTCGCGAATGCGGGGATGGCTATTCATTGTGTGCGATCAGCTCAATCACTGACCGATTGTATAGCTGAAGCAAGGGAATCAATATCTTCGAAAAAAGCATTGAACGTTTATAATAAGCTAATTTCAACATGAACATTCTTGATAAAATAATCGTGCATAAGCGGAAAGAGGTAGATGAACGCAAGTCTCTTTACCCGATAAAGCTATTGGAGAAAAGTGTACACTTCAATTCACCCTGTGTATCGCTGAAAAAATATTTACTGCGGGAGGATAAAGTCGGGATCATCGCGGAATTTAAACGTAAATCACCTTCAAAAGGTATAATTAATCAATATGCCACTGTTGAGCGCACCAGCATTGGCTATATGCACGCAGGAGCCAGCGCTTTGTCGGTTCTTACCGATGCCGAATTTTTCGGGGGCAAGAGTGATGACCTGAAGATCGCACGCAAGTTCAATTATTGTCCGATATTGAGAAAAGATTTTACGATTGATGAATACCAGATCATTGAAGCAAAATCAATCGGCGCGGATGCCGTACTTTTACTCGCGAATGTTTTAAATCCGAAGCAGGTAAATCAATTCGCAAAATTTGCTAAGTCATTAGGGCTTGAAGTTTTATTGGAAGTGAGAGAGAAAGAGGAGTTAAAATCGGTTTGTGAGTATGTTGATGCTGTTGGAGTGAATAATCGAAATCTGAAAGATTTTAAAGTAAGCGTAAAGCAATCATTTGATCTTGCCAGGTTAATTCCGAAAGATTTTGTTAAAGTTTCCGAAAGCGGGATCGATTCGGCAAAAGCAATACAAGAATTAAAAAAAGAAGGATTCAGCGGATTTCTCATCGGTGAGACTTTTATGAAGCACAGCAGGCCTGAGATCGCTTGCGCAAACTTCATCAGGGAGGTGAAGGAGTATAACTTAAAGAAAAAATAAATAATTATGAAACTGAAGTTGAAAGTATGCGGAATGAAGTACCCGGGAAATGTGCGAGATGTGGCCAGGCTTGCTCCTGATTATATCGGATTTATTTTTTATGAACGATCAAGAAGATTTGTTGGTGATGAGTTTGAAATGCCCAAGATTCCACTCACAGTAAAAAAGATCGGTGTATTTGTGAATGCTGAAGCAGGAAATGTTTTAAGGAAGGTAAAAATGCATAAGCTGGATCTTGTTCAGTTACATGGCCTGGAGACGGCCGATTATTGTGAGAAAGTAAGTAAATCCGTAAAGATCATTAAGTCATTTGGCATCGATGAGGAATTTGACTTTTCAGTTTTGAAAAAATACGATGAGTTCTGTGATTATTATTTATTCGATGCGAAGTCAAAGGAATTTGGCGGAACAGGCACTCAGTTCGATTGGAAAATTCTTAAAAAGTACAAAGGCAAAAAACCGTTTTTCATAAGCGGTGGGATTGGCCCGGAAGATGTAGAGAAGATTAAACAGCTCAAATCTCAAATACCAACACTATATGGAGCGGATGTGAACAGTAAGTTTGAAAACGAAATTGCCCTTAAGGATATTAACAAAATTGAACAATTCAAAGATGAACTATCAGGTTAACGAAAAAGGTTATTATGGAAATTTCGGAGGTGCTTACATTCCGGAAATGCTTGTACCTAACGTAGAAGAACTTCGTGAAAATTATCTGAAAATAATTTATTCCGATAGTTTTCAAAAAGAATTTAAAGATCTTTTACGCGATTATGTGGGAAGGCCATCCCCGTTATATTTAGCGTCCCGTTTATCGGAACATTACCAGACCAATGTATACCTTAAGCGTGAAGATCTGAATCATACCGGTGCACACAAGATCAATAATACTATCGGCCAGGTTCTTTTGGCGAAACGCCTGGGAAAGACAAGGATTATTGCGGAAACGGGTGCCGGCCAGCATGGTGTAGCTACAGCCACTGTTTGCGCCTTAATGGGTCTTGAGTGTATCGTATATATGGGAGAGGTTGATATTCAGCGTCAGGCACCAAATGTGGCACGGATGAAACTGTTAGGCGCGAAGGTAGTGCCTGCAACCTGTGGAAGTAAAACATTGAAGGATGCCACTAACGAAGCTATCCGCGATTGGATAAATAATCCGGTAAATACACATTATATAATCGGTTCGGTTGTCGGGCCGCATCCATACCCGGATATGGTGGCGAGGTTCCAGAGTGTGATCAGTGAGGAAATAAAAATACAGCTGACTGAAAAGATAAAAAGAGATCACCCTGATTATGTTATTGCCTGTGTAGGAGGCGGCAGTAATGCGGCAGGCGCATTCTATCATTTCCTCGATAATGAAAAAGTAAAGCTCATCGCGGTGGAAGCTGCAGGTAAGGGTGTGCATTCCGGGCATTCCGCGGCTACAATGGTATTAGGGAAACCGGGTATCATTCATGGAAGCAAAACAATGCTGATGCAAACCGAAGATGGCCAAATCACAGAACCGTATAGTATTTCGGCCGGACTTGATTATCCGGGTGTCGGGCCCATTCATGCTAATTTATTCGAGACAGGCCGCGCCACTTTTGTTAATGCAACAGATGAAGAAGCTCTGAAAGCGGTATTTCTGTTATGTAAGTTCGAAGGAATTATACCTGCTCTTGAAAGCGCGCATGCTTTAGCGCATCTTGAAAAACTTAACGCAAAGAAGAATGAAATTGTTGTTGTGAATTTATCAGGCAGGGGTGATAAGGACCTTGCAACTTATATCGAAAAAATGCAATGATCACAATGAAAAATCGTATTGAAACAGTATTCCGTGAAAAGAAAAATAATATTCTTTCCGTATACTTCACCGCTGGGTTCCCGAAATTAAATGATACCGCTGTTGTGATTGATGAACTCCGGAAGGCCGGTGCGGATATGATAGAGGTCGGTATCCCTTTTTCCGATCCGCTTGCCGATGGTCCGGTTATTCAGCATAGCAGCGAAGTGGCATTGAAGAATGGAATGAAACTCAAATTACTATTTGAACAGTTAAAAACATTGCCAACTGCCAACTGCCAACTTTGCTAATGGGTTACTTAAATCCCATTCTTCAATTTGGCGTTGAAAACTTTTGCAAAGAAGCAAAAGAATGTGGCATTGATGGAGTGATCATTCCCGATATGCCCTTGCAGGAATACCTCGATGAATACAAGTCTATATTTGATAAATACGGTATACTGAATATTTTTCTTATTACACCACAGACATCAGATGAACGAATAAGGCTTATTGATAGTCATTCGAATGGTTTTATATACATGGTCTCTTCTTCCAGTACAACAGGAGTTAAATCCGGGATCAACACTTTACAGGAAGACTACTTTAGAAGGATAAAGGAGATGAAACTTAAAACCCCCTTAATGATAGGATTTGGCATTTCTGACAGGAATTCCTTTGCGAAAGCCTGTGAGTTTGCTAATGGAGCGATCATTGGCAGCGGATTTATTAAAGCTTTGGAGAAGGATACAGACTTGAAAACCGACATTTCAAATTTTATAAAATCAATAAAATGATCATTCAATTAGAGGAAAAGTTAAAGCCAAAGACAAAAGAAAATATTTTTTCAAAAGTTAATTTCATTGGCTATAAAACTACCGAGGTGAAAACACAAAAAGGAAATTACCTCGTCTGTATAGGAAAGAACGAATTTGATATAAGAGATATTGGTTCACTCGATGGAGTTAAGGATGTACACCGTGTAAGCGAGTCTTACAAATTGGTCAGCCGGAAATGGAAAGTAAGCGCGTCAGAGATCGATCTTGGGGATAAAGTGGTAATAAAAGAAGGGGAATTGGCTATTATGGCGGGTCCATGTTCAATTGAGAGTGAAGATCAGGTATTGAAAATAGTTAAGCATTTGGTTGAGAATGGCGTGAAAGTCATGCGGGGAGGTGTTTTTAAACCAAGAAGTTCACCTTATGCGTTTCGCGGGCTTGGACTGGAAGGATTAAAAATGTTTCATAAAATTTGCAGGGCCAATGGAATTAAAATAATTACGGAAGTGATGCAGGTAAGTCAGATAGAGGAGATGTATGATTATATTGATGTTTACCAGGTTGGCGCGCGTAACTCACAAAATTTCAATCTGCTTGATGAACTGGGCCGGGTTGATAAAGCTGTTCTGATAAAGCGAGGTATGAGCGGAACGATCGATGAATTGCTCCAGTCGGCCGAATATATTTTTTCAAATGGAAATGAAAAACTGATGCTTTGTGAGCGTGGTATCCGCACTTATGAAAATGCGTACCGCAACACATTTGACCTCAATGCAATTCCGGTTTTGAAAGAGAAAACTCATCTCCCTGTGATCGCCGATCCTTCACACGGCATCGGAGTGCGTGATTATGTAAGTGTAATGGCTCTTGCATCTGTAATGGCCGGTGCTGACGGTGTCATTTATGAAATGCATGAAAAGCCAGAAGAGGCCATGTCAGATGCCCAGCAAACATTGAATTTCCTGGAGTCAGAGACACTTATAAGAAATCTCAGGGAAACATTTTTGACTAAACAGAACCTGAAATAGTACGACTTTAAGATAGTTGTATATATCAGAGATTGATCTTTATAGGATCACCGAGGAATTTAGGTTCCTGGTGAAGAATGTATATATCCAGTACCGCCTTGAACTTGGCAAAGTATTCCCTGAAAATTGTATTTACCGATAGTTCTTCGGACACGGCCTGCGCATTGAAAGCGACAGCTTCAATATCATAATGCCGGCTAATGAACAAGGCGCGCTGGTTGTGGAACTCCTGCGATATAATGGTAAACTTGTTTTGTCCAAAAACCTTTTTGCAGCGCACTACCGAGTCAAGTGTCCGGAAGCCTGCATAGTCGAGTGTTATGCAGCTGTCGGGTATGCCTTCGGCAAGGAGAGCCTTTTTCATGTCTTTCGCTTCGTTGTATTCAGGCACATGATTATCGCCGCTCACAATAATGTGTTTTATTTTGGCTGCCCTGAAAAGCTGCGCTGCTGCCTGTATCCTGTATTTGAAAAACAAATTTCCGGAACCATTCGCGAAATACTTACTTGTGCCAAGTACCAGGCCGACTTCATTTTCAGGAATAGCGGCAATTTCCGAATAGATCTGCTTTTTGGTTTGCTGTACGATCCAGATATTGCATACAGTAACCAGCAGAATGGCTGCAAGGCCGGTAAATAAGGATATACGTAATAATTTCTTTAGCATCAGCTCAGCAATTCAATTAATACAAATATGGAGAACAACACACTGGCAATACCGTTGGTAGTGGCAAATGCCATGTTCACTTTACTCAGATTGTTTGGTTTAACAAGTGTATGCTGATATACTAACAATCCGATAAAGATAAAAACACCTATCCAGTAAAAGAGTCCGAATGAGGCAATGGATCCTGCATATACAATCGCCGCTGCTGACAAAATATGAAATAATTCAGAAAGCCGTAAAGCGTTTGTAATACCTATTGCTGCAGGGATCGATCTAAGGCCCTGTGAGCGGTCAAACTGTTCATCCTGTAAGGCGTATATCACATCAAAGCCGCCGACCCAGAACAGAACTGTAAAGGAGTAGAGCAGGGGAAGCAAAGCGAATTGGCCGGTTACCGCAAGATATGCGCCAATGGGAGCCAGGGATAAGCCGATGCCTAAAACAAGATGGCACAAAGCCGTAAACCGTTTGGTATAGCTATAGCCAAGCACAACAACCAGGGCCACAGGTGACAGGACAAAACATATTGTGTTGATGAAATATGTTGTACCAATAAATAAAATGCAATTTAAAACAACAAAAGAGATCGCCGAAGCAGGACTTATAACACCGGCAGGAATTTCACGATTGCTTGTGCGTTGGTTGGCTGCATCAAACCTCCGGTCGATATAACGGTTAAAGGCCATAGCCGCGCTGCGGGCAAATACCATACACAGAGCCACAAGTATAAATAATTTCCAGTTAATGCCCGTGCCTGCTGCCTCAACACCCAAAAAAAAACCGATCATGGCGAATGGCAGAGCGAATATGGTATGGCTGAATTTTATTAATGAAAGATACTTCCCGATCGTTCTTTGCGCTATTGCATTCATAGGGGATGTCCCTTTAGTTTGGTTATAATTATCCCGATTAAAATGTAAAGCAGGGGCACTGAATTAAGCAGGAGGGCGATTATGCCCGGGTTCAGTTTTTTTGTATTGACCTGGTGTCGTGTATTTAGCCCGATGTATACTGTAGTGCAGAGAAATCCGACGAAGCCGGTGGTGATCGCATAGAATATACCAAAAGGAACAGCGCATAAAATAGCTGCTATCAGGCCAATGATGATTGATATATTCCCAAGGATATTAATTGTTTTAACCATTACTCCAACACCACTAATTTGCCCGACCTGATAATTTTTCCATCGACCAGCAGGTTGTAAAAATAGCAGCCATTCTGAAACGATTCTTTACTTAAAGTAATAGTTGATATTTTGTCATTTAAACTAATGTTATTCAATTGTTTACCAATAACATCATTTATCCTTATTTGGGCCGTTGAATAATTTCCGACAGCACTCAGGTCATATGCAATAGTTGTATAATCATTAAACGGGTTAGGGTAAATATCAAATCCTGCATTGTAACCTGAAATGTTATTCGCCGTTCCTACTGTGCAGCCTGCAAGAGTTGTGAATGCATTTACTTTACCGTAGCCCCAAATACTATTGGGCAGATTTTTAGTGATGGTATCAACTGTAGGACAAGCGAGGATAGCATTTTTTACCGCAATGGCAGAGGCCGTTGGATTCTTTTGCAGGTAAAGCGCCGCGATTCCCGCAACGACAGGAGCTGAAGCGGATGTTCCGCCTGCGCGTACATTTACGCCGGTTTCAGCGAGGTTTTGCGGCGCGGTGGTTTGCCAGCCTGTCATTATCGACATAACACCTGAAGTCATTGTTAATGCACCTGGTGCCGCGATGTCGGGTTTTATTCTGCCATCACGGGTCGGGCCAATGCTTGAGCTCATATCCATATATTCCGGTTTGATCCCCGGATAAGGCATTTGCAATATGCTGTTATATCCCATATATGTTCTCCTGTTATTGTAGTTTCCCACCGTTACTACATTGTCAAGACATTGAAAACTGCTGCATATGTTTTGTAGGGTGTCTGGTAATTTGTATTTGGCAATAGGCGGAAATGTACTTACAGAGGGCAGGGTGCTATATTCCATTTCCGTGCTTTCCGGTCTTGTGGGGTCGTATGCCCAAAGATCAAATCTGCCTGAACCTGTAATTGATAAGCGCCAGTTGTAACTTGTTGAATCAGGTTCAATATAAAACTCCATTGAATAAACTCCGCCAACAGAATCAGCATAGGTATATACTGTTCCCAGTTTATTGGTTCCATTCATAAGGCTGCTGCTTTGTGGCACCTGGATAGGGTATTGTGTAACATCAGTAAATGGCTTTTGTACCCTGAAAGAATAATAAGGAGTGACTTTATCCGCACCCACACTGAACTTTATATTTTTAAAGCTGTTCTTTTCACCATACAGCACCATATCAATAGGGCCGCCAAGAAATGAGTTATTTCGTTTGAACCATGTAAAATTGGTATCGGTGCTGCTTGCTGAATAACCAAGGTGCAGGTATTTTCCTCCTGCATTGCCCGATGATGCTGTCATTGCCCTTCCATTCGCGCCTGTAAGCAGGTTATTCATCAATTGTGCCTGCAGATCTTTCCCGTCATGAGAGCCATAATAATCACCCAAACTAAGGTTGATCACACATGGCTTTCCCAGTAGCTGTGCTTTCGCGTAAATATAATCAACAGCGTCAGCAATGCTGTTAGGTTTTGGGTTATTGAAATTATAAGCAACAACTATAAGGTCGGCATTTGGAGCCACACCTTTATATTTATTCCCTGTACTTGAACTTCCGTTTCCGGCGGCAATACCTGATGATACTGTCCCATGTCCGCTGTGTGGCGCGTCATCGTGGGTGCATTGCCCGAGATCAATTTTGGTATTGTCCCACTCCTGCCCATAGTTGTAGGGCTGAGGAGTGTTTGAGGCATTGGCTTTGGTATGATCCCATAAAAATTTGATGCGGGTTTTACCATTGCTGTCTTTAAAATCGGGATTATTAAAGTCTGTGCCACTGTCAATTATTCCAACCACAACACCTGATCCGTCATATCCCTGCGGAAGCGGCGCTTGTCCTGAATGAACCTGGTCTACATTTGCTTTCATGCGCATACTGTCACTCATCAGAGTAACGTGCGGAACATAGGCTTCTATACGGCTAACAAAATCGTAATGCGACAATAATGCGATATTTTTAATTGAAAGGGTTACCGAGGCAATATCACCGGCTGAATAATTGAACTTACCTGCCAATTCGCGTATTACCGACCTCAAACCATCTATATTACCTTTTACCAAAACAGAAATCTCTTCATTTTGCAGGGATGGATTCATTACTTTCCGTGCAAGGTCGAAGTTCATTCTGCCCGTCTGCTGGGCAAATGACGAAACAGTTAAAAGAACAACTGCACAGGATACAGATAATAGTTTTAATCGCATGATGGTTGTTTTAGATTTTGTTCTACGAATATACAATATAAAAGGTTATACAAAATGAGTTAAAAGTGTATGATTTTTAGCAAATAATTTTCGGATATTTACAGTATGAGAAATGTGTTTTTTACATGGGTTATTTCACTTTTTTGCTTACTATCAAAAGCGCAGACAGCTGTGGTTGAATATTCAAAAGATTTTGAATTTACGGAAGGTATTTATCTCGATTTTAAAAATTTCATCCGCAATCAACCTGTTCCCAAATCAAAGATCATTACCGATCTGAACCGGGATGACATTGATTTTATGCATCAATTGACCTCCCAAAAAGTAATTAAATATATTGATTCGGCAGGCAACGAGCAATCTACAGCTCCTGAAAAGCTGTGGGGCTATTCAAAGAACAATGGAATATTTATTTATTATGAGAACGATTTTTGCCGTATATCCCTGATAGGTACATTGTGTCATTTTACAGCCACCATTACCCGGTATGGAAGCGGCATGGGCTATGGATTTGGTTTTGGAGGTATAGGAATCGGAACAGGTACAACAGTTTCACAGGAGTTAAGACAATTTATGCTCGATACACGTTCTGGAACTATTCACGACTTTACTGTTGAAAATCTTGAACGTATTCTTCAGACGGATTCCGTTTTATTGCTTGAATATAAAGCCTTGAAGAAGAAAGAAAAACGGGAATCAACTTTTTTGTATTTACGCAAGTATAATCAACGGCACCCGTTATTCTTTCCGGTTAATTGAATATGTTTGTTAACAGCTAATAGTACTAACTGATTACCGATCACCGATCACTGACAACCATTTACTCCGGCGATCCCGAATCAAACCACTGCTTTAGCTTTGCGAAATCATCAGCAGATAATGTTCCGTTCGGAGGCATAGTTTTCTTTTCAAACACCAGTTCTTTAAAAGAACCGTTATCTATTTTGGCTTTAACACCGGCATAGGTCGTAAAATCGCCTTTTTTCTTTTCGGGATTATTGTGGCAGCCATTACAGCTTTGATCAAGTATCTTTTTTACAGAGGTTTTGAATGTTGCCGCCACAACAGGAGTTGTGCTGGCCGTTTTTGTTGTTTTACAGGAAATAATAAGTATTATACCGCACGTAATACCAATCAGAATTTGAGTTGTCTTTTTCATAAAAATTATTTATGGGATAAAGATAAAATTTTGCCACCATTCACCAAAACCTGAAAAGGAATTGGCAAGACAATGCTTATCTGCATTATATAGTTTATCGATAATGAATGAAGTCTGACGATTATACCTGCAAAATAGTCGTGGTTTTTAAAATATCTTCTGATGACAATTGAGCGCTGACAATTGACCGATATATGTTATATTTTACGATATTTACAACCCTAATTCATTAATTTTTGTAATTCTAATCAACATGGCAGAAGAAGGAAGACAAATTATTTTTTCACTGGTGAATGTCAGCAAAACGCTGAATACCGGGAAGACCATTTTAAAAGACATATACTTATCGTTCTATTATGGTGCCAAGATCGGTATCCTGGGATTGAACGGTTCCGGAAAATCAACGTTGATGAAGATCATCGCGGGGATTGAGAAAAATTTCCAGGGTGAGCTGCATGCATCTCCCGGCTACTCAATCGGATATCTTGAACAGGAGCCCAGGCTGGATGAAAGCAAAACAGTTATTGAAATTGTACGTGAAGGCGCCGCTCAGTTCGTTAATATTCTGAAAGAATATGAGGAGGTGAACAATAAGTTCGCTGAACCCATGAGTGATGATGCTATGGCCAAGCTCATCGAAAAGCAAGCCCGTTTAAATGACCAGATCGAACAGTACGACCTTTGGAACCTTGATAACCGCCTTGAACAGGCAATGGAAGCTTTGCGCTGTCCGCCCAGCGATGCGCCGATAAAAAACCTGTCAGGTGGTGAACGCAGGCGTATCGCCCTTTGTCGTTTAATGATACAGGAACCCGATATACTGTTGCTCGATGAGCCTACCAACCATTTGGATGCCGAGTCGGTTGATTGGCTGGAGCAGCACCTGAAAAATTATAAGGGAACTGTATTGGCAGTTACCCACGATCGTTATTTCCTGGATAACGTAGCAGGCTGGATATTAGAGTTGGACAGGGGTGAAGGCATTCCATGGAAAGGCAATTACTCTGAATGGCTGGATCAAAAACAAAAACGATTAGCGCAGGAAGAAAAAACAGAAAGTAAGCGTCAGAAAACATTATTACGTGAGTTGGATTGGGTGCGTCAGGGCGCTAAAGGTCGTCAGGCTAAACAAAAGGCGCGTTTACAGAATTATGAGAAAATGCTGGGTGAGGATGTGAAAACAAAAGAAGAGAACCTGGAAATATTTATTCCGAATGGTCCGCGCCTGGGAAATGAGGTTATTGAAGCTGTCAGCGTATCAAAAGCGTTTGGCGATAAATTATTGTACGATAATTTGACGTTTAAACTTCCTCCTGCAGGTATAGTTGGTATCATTGGTCCGAACGGAGCCGGTAAAACTACTATTTTCCGGATGATCATGGGACAGGAAAAGCCGGATAAAGGAGAGTTTAAAGTAGGGCCAACCGTTAAGATCGGATATGTAGATCAAAGCCACAGTGAAATTGATCCCAATAAAACAGTGTACGAGATACTTTCCGGTGGAAATGAAATTATTCAGATAGGAGGGAGACCGCTTAATTCACGCGCTTATATTTCCCGTTTCAATTTCAACGGACCGGATCAGGGGAAAAAGGCCGGTGTGCTTTCGGGCGGTGAACGCAATCGATTGCACTTAGCCATAGCATTGAAAAGTGAAGGCAACGTTTTGTTGCTGGATGAACCGACCAACGATCTCGATGTAAATACCCTTCGCGCGCTGGAAGAAGCGCTGGAAAACTTTGCCGGTTGCGCGGTAATTATTTCCCACGATCGCTGGTTCCTTGACCGTGTGTGTACGCATATCCTTGCCTTTGAAGGCGATTCGACCGTTTATTGGTTTGAAGGAAGTTATACTGAGTATGAAGAGAACAAAAAGAAACGATTAGGTAATTTAGAACCGAAACGGGTTAGGTATAAGAAACTGGTTGTATAAAATGATCTCATTCCGACGCTTGCTTTTTATTCAGTTTGTTGTAATGGCGGGTTTTCTTTTTGGTCAACAGGGAGCTGTTGTTCCTGCTGAAAATAAAAGCACGATCCCTGTCGATAGCAAAGTGCTTAAAATGTTATGCGATAAAGAATGGTTTGTGACAAAGACCGTTGACAAAATAAACAGTTATGAACGGATTGGGACAAAAGCATTATCAGGTAGTTTTCGTTTTAGTTCGGACGGCAAGTTTGGCTTTCTGACATTCAGCTCCAAATGGAGAAGTAAAGAAAACTATATTATCATTAATGTTCCGGCTGATTCTGTTGAAGAAAATTACGATGTGCTTTTAATGAAAGGTGAATGGATGGTTAATTCCATCACAGAAACATCCCTTGTTCTGTCAAAACGATTTCCCTCAGAAAATAAGCGAGAACGGCTCATCTTTTTCTCAACACAAAAGTATGTCGAAAAGCAGTTTTATATAGTGGCAAATAATTTTGTTATTCTTCCATCTTCATTGGTTTATAGGGTGTTTGATAAAAACGGGAAATCCGTTTTAAGAGGAGAGAATGATTCTATTAACATTACTAAATTAAAGCCTGGCACCTACTCGTTGAGTGCAAGTGATTGGTCGGGCGATTTTATTAAAAAATAAAAGAAGATTCTTGTGGTGCCAATTTGGTGCCTCAAGTCGATCATAAAAGAGGTTATTGATGAAACCCAGCACCCCAAAAGGCACCCGTGATTTTTCTCCCACCGAAATGGTGAGGCGTAATTATATTTTCGATACTATACGCACTGTGTTCCAGCGTTATGGCTATTTGCCTATTGAAACACCTGCGATGGAAAATATGGAGACTTTGATGGGTAAGTATGGGGAGGAAGGGGATAGGTTGATATTTAAGATATTGGATAGTGGTGATTCGTACGAAAAATATAAATCAACTTTCGCCAGTTTGGATGAAGATGTTGAAAACGAATCGATTGCTATTATGGATAAAGAAAAGCATGGTGAGTTAACATCTGAAGAAATAAAAAGAAAAAGTATCTTACAGAATAGACTATTTGTTAAATCAATTTCAGAAAAGGCTCTTCGTTACGACCTCACTGTTCCCTTCGCCCGTTACGTAGTTCAACACCAATACGAAATAACATTCCCGTTTAAACGCTACCAGATGCAGCCCGTTTGGCGTGCTGACAGGCCGCAAAAAGGCCGCTATCGCGAGTTTTACCAGTGTGATGCGGATGTGATTGGTAGTAATTCATTGTTGAATGAGGTAGAGTTGGTGCAACTCATAGATGAAGTTTTTACAAAACTCGATATTCCTGTAACCATAAAAATAAATAACCGTAAAATATTAGCAGGTATTGCAGAAGTTATTGGTGAAAAAGAAAAGATAGTTGACATAACTGTGGCTATTGATAAGTTGGACAAGATCGGGGTTGATGGTGTAAACAAGGAGCTGCATGAAAAAGGTATCTCTGCTGCGGCTATTCAACAGTTACAGCCCCTCATTACATTTAAAGGCAACAAAGTCGAAAAACTGAATCTCCTTAAACAACTTCTTGTTGGTTCTGAGATCGGTAAAAAAGGTATTGAAGAAATTGAAGCAATATTTAATTTCGTTTACAACCAGAAACCAGAAACCAGAAACCTCGAACTCGATATAACTCTTGCCCGTGGCTTAAATTACTATACCGGCGCCATCTTCGAAATAAAGGCTAACGAAGGAACCTTAACCAGTAGCATTTGCGGCGGCGGCCGTTACGATGACCTTACAGGTATTTTCGGTCTGCCAAATGTATCAGGAGTTGGAATTTCATTTGGTATCGATCGTATTTTCGATGTACTAACCGAGTTGAACAAGTTCGATAAAATTGATTACTCAAAATTCACCACCAAATTAATGTTCGCGCATTTTGCTGAAGCTGAGCAAGCTTATTGTTTGCCATTGCTGTCAATGGTTCGTGCGGCAGGTATTAATGCCGAGCTTTACCCTGATGTAGTGAAAATTAAAAAGCAGTTCGATTATGCCAATAAAAAACAAATTCCGTTTGTAGTTGTTGTGGGTGGAGATGAAATGCAAAGCGGTTTGCTTACTTTCAAAAATATGCAAAGCGGCGAACAGGAAAAATTAACGATCGGGCAGGTTATCGAACGTTTAAAATAAAATATTAAAATTCTGAAATAGATTATTTCCCCTTACATCTTTTTTATTCCGGTGTTATGCAACTCCCCAATATTCCTGATACTCCTCAAAAACGTGTGGTAATAATCGGGGGAGGGTTTGCCGGCCTGAAATTGGCCCGTACCATTTCAAAGAAGGATTTTCAGGTTGTACTCATTGATAAGAATAATTACCATCAGTTTCAGCCATTGTTTTACCAGGTAGCTACTGCAGGACTGGAACCCAGTTCAATCTCATTCCCGCTTCGCAAAATATTTCAGAAGCAGGCTCATGTACATATCCGCATCGCTGAATTGCAAAAGGTGAATACCTCTGCCCGTACGATTATTACAAATACAGGTGAATTGCAATATGATTTTTTAGTGATTGCCACAGGAGCCGATACTAATTACTTCGGAAACACCAATATCGCTTCAAAGGCTTTGCCAATGAAATCTACCTCGGAAGCATTGGGATTGCGTAACCGTATACTTCAGAATTTTGAAGATGCATTAAGTGCTGTTTTTCCCGATGAGATGGAGAGCCTTATGAATATTGTTCTGGCAGGTGGAGGGGCTACCGGTGTGGAGTTAGCCGGCGCACTGGCAGAAATGAAAAGGCATGTCCTTCCGAAAGATTATCCCGAACTGGATTTTGATCGGATGAAAATTTACTTGCTCGAAGGTTCGCCCAGGCTGTTGAATGCGATGTCGGATGAGGCTTCGGCAAAAGCCCATTCATATCTTGAAAAAATGGGTGTGATCGTTAAAACATCAACGATTGTTAAGGATTATGATGGCAAACGTATTGTTCTTACAGATGGTACGATCCGTTCATCAACGCTTATCTGGGCAGCGGGTGTGAAAGGAAATTTCATTGAGGGTATTCAGGCGGAAGCCTGGAGCCCGGCAAATCGTTTTAAAGTGAACAGGTTTAATCAGGTTGAAGGATATACCAATATTTTTGCATTGGGAGATATTGCATTGATGACTGAAGATCGATACCCAAAGGGACATCCCCAAATGGCTCAACCTGCCATCCAGCAGGCGGGACTGCTCGCAAAAAATATATTGAGAATGACCAAAGGAGAGAAGATGCAGGAATATAGTTACAGGAATTTAGGCTCCATGGCTACGGTAGGGAGGAACCTTGCGGTAGCTGACTTGCCTGGTTTTAAATTCCAGGGTTTTTTTGCATGGGTATTTTGGCTGTTGGTTCATCTCATGTCTATTGTTGGAGTTAAGAATCGTATATTTATTTTTTTAAATTGGTGTTGGAATTATATTACGTACGATCAGTCGTTGCGATTGATCATAAAACCCAAAATAAAATAAATGGCTAAGACACATACAATATCTTCAAACCAGCTTGATTTTGACATACTCGAAACAATTATTAAAAACAATTATTTGTTGAGGCTCTCACCCGCATCCAGGAAGAAGATCAACGATTGCCGGGCATACCTTGATAAAAAGTTAAAGAAGAATAAAGAACCTATTTATGGCATAAACACCGGTTTTGGAGCGCTGTACAACAGGTCAATTTCCGAGAATGATCTTGAAAAGCTGCAGAATAATCTTGTGCTTTCGCATGCCTGCGGAGTAGGGGAGGAGGTTCCTTCTGAAATTGTGAAGCTGATGATGCTTCTTAAAATACAGGGATTAAGTTATGGTCATTCAGGTGTGCAGGTGGAAACTGTTCAGCGTCTCATCGATCTTTACAATAATGATGTGTTGCCTGTAATATATCAACAGGGTTCATTAGGTGCGTCAGGCGATCTTGCTCCACTCGCTCATTTGTCATTACCTCTGGTAGGCATGGGTGAGGTCTATTACAAAGGTAAAAAGCAAGAGTCTGCTAATGTACTTAAGTCGCTTGGTTTAAAACCATTAAAGTTTAAGTCCAAAGAAGCGCTTGCTTTACTGAACGGAACGCAGTTTATGAATGCCTACTCAACCTGGTGCTTAATGCACGCGCAGCGTATTGGCAATTGGGCTGATGTGATTGGTGCTATTTCAATCGACGCGTTCGGCGGTCGTCCCGAACCTTTTCATAAGCTTACACATGAGATCCGTCCGCATAAAGGACAATTGTTTGTGGCAAAAAATATCAGTGATTTACTGGAAGGCAGCGAGCTGATCAAAACAAAAAAAGCACACGTCCAGGATCCATATTCATTCCGCTGCATCCCGCAGGTACATGGAGCGTCACGTGACACCATACAATATGTTGCCGGTGTTTTTGAAGTTGAAATAAATTCGGTGACCGATAACCCGACAATTTTTCCTGCTGAAGACAGGATCATATCCGCAGGAAATTTTCATGGGCAGCCATTGGCTTTGTCATTGGATTTTCTGGCTATCGCTTTGTCTGAATTTGCAAGTATCTCCGAACGACGCACCTATCAGTTAATTTCCGGGCAGCGTGATCTTCCCGCATTTTTGGTATCAAATCCGGGTTTAAATTCCGGCTTTATGATACCACAGTATACCGCTGCGTCAATAGTAAGTCAGAATAAACAGCTCTGCACTCCTGCTTCTGTTGATTCAATTGTTTCAAGTAACGGACAGGAGGATCATGTAAGTATGGGCGCCAACGCGGCTACCAAATGTTATAAAGTAGTTGAAAATGTATACCGTGTATTGGCAATTGAATTATTTACAGCGGCTCAGGCTTTGGAATTAAGAAGGCCTAAAAAAACTTCTCCAAAGCTTGAAAAAATAATATCAAACTTTCGTAAACATGTTCCTTTTGTGAACGAGGATAAATTTATGAGTCCTGAACTTGAAAGAAGCATACGTTTTATAAAGGAGAATTCTCTTCCCCTAAAAAATTAATGCGATTAGAATTGTTGAATTCTGCTTTTTTGCCACCAAAACACAAAAGCTCCAAATTGCACCAAATCTTTTCGTGGGCTTTTGTGCTTTAGTGATTTAGTGGCAAATTTATTTTGTAATATTGGGCTGTTTAGAATTCAATAATTCCTAATGGAAAGAGCTTTATTCTTTATTATAGCAATTTTATTAACACTTTACAGTTATTCCTGCGATTGCCCGCCTATTACAAGACTATCTCCTGAGAGTATAAAACAATACGATGCGATCTTTAAAGGTCGTGTAGATTCTGTTTCAATAAAAGAGGATAAAGATAATATCTGGTTTACTATACAGGATGTGTTTAAAGGAAATTTAAGTGCGGCTACCGCGGTTTATTATAACAACAAAACCTCCTGTGAGATGAAAATGAATGCAGGTGAAGAATGGCTGATCTATGCGGAATATGTAAGTTTCGGGAAACTTGAAGTGAATGTCTGCAGCCGCAGCCGTAAATACTTCGCTGACGAAGCGAGTGATTATTATGTGGCAACAAATGGCATTCGATACGTTGATGAGATTGATTTTCTGAAAACCAATTTTGGCACAAAGCCTTTTGCTGAGAACGATCCGACCAAAGCGATACAAATAAAACGCGAGCTTATCCATCCCAGCCAAACACAAATGGTGTATTGGCTGATCGCTTCATTGATCGGATTTATTGTGATCTATTATTTGTTTAAGCGATTTGTGAAGTGAAAATCTTCAGATATGTGAGGTTATGTTCACCTTCTCCACAATAAATTTCAGCTTTCGTAGGTCTTCCCAGAAACCGGGATAGGATTTGTCTACAACTTCAGGATGTTCAATAATAATATTATCATATACCATTGCCAGTGGCGCAAAGCACATGGCCATGCGGTGATCATCGTACGTATGAACAAAGAACTGAGGCTGAATGGATGGTGATCTGTATTCTTTTATTTCAATGGTATTCGGAAAGGTTTCATGTGCGTCAATGCCGAATTTGTTCAACTCCGCGATCACGGCGGAAATACGGTCGGTTTCTTTGATCTTCAATGTGTGTAATCCATTTAGCAGGATAGGTATCCTTAACCCCGCTGCTGTAACTGCAACTGTTTGAGCAATATCGGGACAATCGGAAAAGTCGAATCCCAGGGCTTGTACAACCGGTTTACTTTTTGTCAGATGAATTCCACCTTCAATAAATTCAGTTTTAACTCCAAGCAGAGTGTACAGGTCTTTTACAATACTGTCGCCCTGCAGGCTGTCATTTTTAAGACCCATGATCCTCAGGTCAACCTCTGTGGCCATGGCCGCCATGGAATACCAGTAAGAGGCCGCGCTCCAATCCGCTTCTATCGAATAGGGTTCAGCGTTATCTGTTTTATATTGCTGATTGCTTACTGTAATCGTATCACCATTCCAAATGCCGTTAACATTAAAATGTTCCATCATTTTTAATGTCATTTTAATATACGCTGGTGAGGTTACTTCGCTTTTGAAACGGAGAACAAGTCCGTTAAATAATTGGGGACTTATAAGCAGCAAAGCTGTAGTAAACTGGCTGCTCATACTTCCGTCTATCTCAGCTTCATTGCGGGTAAGTATTTTGCCTTTGATCTTTAAAGGAGGAAATCCTTTTTTTTCAAGATAAGTTATGTCGGCGCCCAGTTGATTCAATACATCAACCAAAGGCTTGATCGGGCGCTGCTTCATGCGTTCGCTGCCTGTAAGAATACGTGTACCGGGCCTGGTAGCGAAGTAGGCGGTTAAAAAACGCATGGTAGTTCCTGCGGGCCCCACATCGTATTGAACGCCTTCTTTAAAATCAGTTTTGTCCTTTTGGAGAATATTTATTAGCGTCTGAGTATCTTTTGCGTCAGCTAAATTATTAAGTTGAATAGGATTCTGGCTCAGGGCCTGGATAATAAGCGCCCTGTTGCTCTCGCTTTTTGAAGCGGTGAGCCTGATTACCCCTTTCAGGTCCTTCTTTGGTTTCGTTAGCCTATACATCCTGCGCCTTATACTGTTCGCGGTAATATTTAAATGAATCCCGTATCTGGTCCACGGAACAGGTTTTATTAATATCAGCTTTACCTATCCGCGATAATAATGTGAAGATAATATTTTTGTCTTCGTTTTTTTTATCATGTTGCATTAATTCTATCAACCGGATCTCTTCTTCCTTCTTAAAGTATACCTGTTTGTATAAAGAAGAGATAAATGACGTTATTTCGTCCAATTCGGTATGACTGAGCTTGTTCTTTTTGTAGGAAAGGTATGCTTCGCATATCATCCCTGCCGCTACAGCTTCGCCATGTAATAGCGTGGTTTCATTCTTTTCCAGGAAATAGCTCTCAAATGCATGTCCGATGGTATGACCAAAATTTAATATTTTACGAAGACCTTTTTCATGCGGGTCCTTTTTAACTACCTCGTATTTGATCTGGATAGAATGTTTTATGAGGTTTAATATGATGTCTTCATCTCCTAATTGCGCCTTTGCTACATCTTTCCAGTAAGCGGCATCAGCGATTAACGCGTGTTTAATGATTTCCGCGAAGCCCGACAAGTATTCTTTTTTACTTAATGTTTTAAGAAAATAAGGATATACAATAACATTTGAGGGGTTGTTAAATACCCCGATCTCGTTTTTCAGGTGGTTCAGGTCAATGCCTACTTTTCCACCCACTGAAGCATCAACCTGTGAAAGCAGGGTAGTGGGAATATTAATGAACTCAATACCGCGCTTAAATGTGGATGCCACAAAGCCGCCCATATCGCCAATAACGCCACCCCCAAGGTTGATCAATACCGAACGGCGATTTGCCTTATATTCGCCAAGTGTTTTCCACAACTCAATGCAAACTTCAATGTTTTTATTCTGTTCACCGCTTTCCACCTCAATGATCTCTGCAGTTTTCAGGACTTTAACATGATCCACAAGCAGGGGAAGGCAATGCCTGATAGTATTCTGATCGACAAGAATAAAAAACTTTGATTTTTTATAGGTGCTTTGCTTCAAGTGAGCGCCAAGCCGGCTGATCGCTTCGTTTCCAATGTATATGGAATAATTACCTGCGTTTATAGCAATAGTATCTTTTGGCATATTTACACAAATATCGCACTTACTACCGTATTTCACAATTCGGTTCATTCAAGGTATATTTGCATCCGAAATTCTGATTAATTATGCTTTCGTTCGATAATACTGAAGTAGCTTTTTCCGGGAAAAGTGATGCCGATCTGAATCGTTCCTATTGGTTGTTCAAACTGATCGGTAATTCCACGTTCGTCAATGTGGGCCAGTCACTCACCGCTTTTGCCATTAATATCCGTTTGCCTATAAAAGGGATCATTAAAGCCACTATTTTCAGGCAATTTGTTGGCGGAGAAAATATAACCGAGTGCGATAAAACTATAGAATCCCTTGCCAGATACAGGATAGGTACCATACTTGATTATTCTGTTGAAGGCAAAGAGAACGAATCGGATTTTGACAATTGTATGCGCGAAACCATTGGCACGATCAATAAGGCTATGGGGAGCAGAAATATTCCTTTTTGTGTGTTTAAAATTACAGGACTGGCCCGTTTTTCTTTGCTTGATAAAGTAAGTGCAGGCCTGCCTTTAGCTGAAGGAGAACAGCAGGAGTTTGGCCGTGTCCACGACCGGGTGAATGCTATTTGCAAAAAAGCTTATGATAATGGGGTGCCGGTATTTATTGATGCCGAGGAAAGCTGGATTCAGCCTGCAATAGATAGCCTGGCTAATGAAATGATGAGCCTATACAATAAACAGAAGGCTATTGTATACAATACATTCCAGCTATACCTGAAAGACAGCCTGGCGCATCTTAAAAAAACTTTTGAGGCAGGGCAACGGGGTAATTTTATAGTGGGTGCAAAACTTGTGCGTGGAGCTTATATGGAGAAGGAGCGAAAAAGGGCCTTTGAGATGAATTACCGTTCGCCCATACAGGATACTAAACAGGATACGGACAATGATTATGATGCGGCTCTTGAGTTTTGCCTGGAACATGTCGACAGGTTGGCTATCTGTGCCGGCACGCACAATGAACACAGTTCAATGTACCTCACTGACCTGATGAAAAAAAAGAATATAATTCCTTCGCATCCGCATGTGTGTTTTTCTCAGCTTTTGGGTATGAGCGACCATATTAGCTTTAACCTTGCCAATGCGGGTTACAATGTATCCAAATATGTCCCATACGGTCCTGTTAAAGAGGTTCTGCCTTACCTGATCCGCCGCGCGCGCGAAAATACTTCCGTGAAAGGTCAGACCGGGAGAGAATTAAATCTCATCATTAAAGAAAAACGAAGAAGAAAGTTGCTAAAAAAAAATAACACTGCCGTTTGAAACTGAAATTGTCGTATAATTGCGTGATTTTTAATCATAAAACAAATAAATATGAAAACAATTCGTACTCTTTTAGTTGCATCTGCATTATTTACAGGCGCGG
This sequence comes from Bacteroidota bacterium, assembly GCA_016183775.1. Taxonomy (NCBI): domain Bacteria; kingdom Pseudomonadati; phylum Bacteroidota; species Bacteroidota bacterium. The sequence continues at coordinate 33,414 of JACPDY010000149.1, read as the reverse complement.
CTTACGCACAGGCCGTTTCTTCAATTGCACATAGTTCAGCTTTTGCTTCTGTTACCGGTGATTCGTCCATCACTATAAATCTTCCAAGTGGAGGTAAGGGTCATTTTGAAACAATTTCAATGGTGGGACATACTTCTACTTTTGCTTCGAGTGGAGTTTCCATTACATTAAATCTTCCGGCTAACAGTAAGGCCAATGATCTTTTACTGGTGCAAATTTCAGGAAGACTGACCAGTGGGTCGGTTATGACGGGACCGGCCGGCTGGAAACGTTTATACAGCTTGCCTGATATAAGTAATCAATTCGGAACAAATGTGTTTTATAAGATACAGAGTGCTACAGAACCAACTTCTTTTACATTTACGGATTCCACAGGCACTTCAATCACTGATAAACTTGGAGTCATTTCCGCTTATCATGGAGTAGATATCACGACACCTATAAATGCAATGGCCGCAACGATAATAGCCGGGACCTATACTTCACCTTCAGTAACAACTACATCTGATTCCTGTATGATCGTAGGATTGTTTTCGAGTAATTCTTTAGGTCTTTGGACCGCACCATCAGGAATGAAGAGCAGATATGATACATCAGCTACACAAAGCACTTTTGTAAGTATTATGGGTTCTGATTCTGTAAAAACCAAAGCAGGAAATGTTGCCCAGCTTACTGCAACTCATGCGGGAACAAACGGCGCTGTTGTAATGATCGCCTTAAAACCTGCATTTGTAATTACCAGCGATCAGTATCCCGTGGCAAATGATTTATTGTTGGCTCAAATTTCAGGAAGAATCACTGCAAAAGCAGCGGTTATTCCTCCAGCGGGATGGATCAAGGTCCGCAGCCTTTCCAGCATTCCCAATCAGCATGCAACATTTATTTTTTATAAAATAGCCGGCGCTTCCGAACCTGCTACATATACTTTTAAGGATTCTGCAAAAAATGTTTTTTCTGACAGGCTGGGCGCTATTACCGTATATCGTGGAGTTGATGTTTCCTCACCTATTAATGCAGAGGATGGAGTTGTTACATCTTCTTCTCCCTATTCAACGCCCGCTGTTACAACTACCGTTGATTCATGTTTGCTGGTGACATTGTATTCAAGTGCAACCAGCGGCACCTGGACCGTTTCATCCGGCAGAAGTGTTGAATACGATACTACAGGCGCACAATCCAGTTTTGTAAGCATTATGTCGGCTGATTCGACCCAGTTGATAGCAGGCAGTGTTGGCACACTTTCCGCAAGTCAGGCAAATGCTTCGGGAACAGCCGCTGTAATTGCCTTACAACCAAAAATGATTCTTACAGGCATCACAACTATTTCTGGTAGTAGTGGATTTAATATTTATCCGAATCCATGCAATGGACAATTTAATGTATCACTTGGAAATAATTCTCCCAAATCCAAGTTTGAAGTTTATAATTTGTTAGGCGAAGTAGTTTATGGCAGCCAATTAAACTATTTTAAGAATGTTATAAACCTGGATAGCCAGATTAAGGGCATTTATTTCTATAGAATAATAGCGTCAGAAGGTGCCCAAATACTTTCTACCGGGCGGATTATCGTTCAATAAAAATTAAGGGAGAATATTACGCAATATTTTCCCTTAATTTTCGTTATTTTGCCGTGATGCACAAGAACTTACGGTTCCCATTTATTTTCGCTTTATATTTTATTTCGAATATCTCCTTCTTTGCGCAGATAGGAGGCAACAGCACCTACAAATTTTTAGATCTCCCTTTTTCAGCACGCGAAGCGGCTTTGGGTGGAAATTTGATCACAGTTAAGGATGACGACATTAATTTAACTTTTCACAATCCCGCGCTCATCACGCCCCAAATGGATAATAATTTTGCGTTTAGTTTTGTTAACTATATTTCTGATATAAGTTATGGATATGCTGCATACAGTAAAACATTTAATAAGATAGGAAGTTTTGTGGGAGGTGTGCAGTATGTTGATTATGGTAAATTCATTGAGGCTGATCCAACAGGGCTCATAACCGGAAGTTTTAAAGCGGCAGATTATTCGTATAATATTGGTTATTCCCGACCCATCGATTCGGTGTTTACTGTTGGAGCCACACTCAAAACTATTTATTCGCATCTCGATCAGTATTTTTCTGTAGGTTCTGTTGTGGATGTGGGGGGGACCTATTATAACGCGAAGCATTTGTTTACGGCTTCAGCAATTATGAGGGGGATGGGTTATCAATGGAAAACATATGTTGACGGGAACAGGGAGCCCATGCCCTTCGAAGTGCAATTGGGAATATCCAAAAGACTGCAGAAAGCCCCATTTCGTCTATCGCTGATAGGAACACACCTCGAAAAATGGGACCTTAGCTATGAAGACCCGGCCAACCCCATACCGACTAAAGATCCTCTGACAGGTGCGCCAATTAAGAAAAACGAGACAAAGATATTCGCAGATAAGCTCGGCAGGCATCTTATAGCTAATATTGAGATGCTGTTGGGCAAAAATTTCATGCTCCGTTTCGGATATAATTACCAGCGCAGAAAGGAGCTTAGGATTGATGGACGAGGCGGTATCCCCGGATTTTCTTTTGGTATCGGGTTTAAGATATATAAATTCAATTTTAGCTATGGCTATGCCCAATATCATGTAGCGGCAGCTTCGAGTCATTTTACAGTTACCACCAATATTTCGGATTTTTACCGGAAAAAATAGTTCGAAGTTCATAGCTTGTCTGTGGATATCGGGCAGAGGTCAGACTCTGATTTAAATTTTTCCCTCGTCTCTCGCCCCTTTCCCTCGTCGCTTAGCACTTATTCGTATATTCGTAAACTGGTATTTCAGTTATGTCAAAGATCATAGTTGCTATTGACGGATTCTCTGCGTGTGGGAAAAGCACACTGGCTAAGGCTTTAGCTGCCCGTATGGGTTATGTGTATATTGATTCGGGTGCCATGTACCGGGCTGTCACTCTGTATTGTATGCGTAAAAAGATCATCAAACCCGATGGCAATTTTGCAAAAACAAATGTGATTAAGTCATTGAAGAAAATAAAACTTTCATTCAAATACAATCCCTCCGCTAAAGCTTCCGATACTTACCTCAATGGCATTAATGTTGAAAAGAATATCCGCCAGATGGATGTATCCAACAATGTGAGCAAAATAAGTATGGTCAAAGAGGTCCGGAAGCATGTAGGTAAGATACAACGCGACATGGGAAAGAAAAAAGGAATTGTAATGGATGGAAGAGATATCGGTACGAGTGTATTTCCGGAAGCCGAATTAAAAATATTTATGACAGCCGACCCGGATATACGTGTGCAACGCAGGCTGGATGAATTAACTCCCAAAGGTCTTCATGTTACGTTTGATGAAGTGAAATTAAACCTCATGAATCGTGATTACGATGACACTCATCGCAAAGAAAGTCCGCTCACAAAAGCTAAAGACGCTATAGTGCTTGACAACACTGATCTTTCAAAAGAACAACAATTGGAATTTGTATTGAAACTGATCGATGATATGCTGCTGACGAAGGATTCTTTAGTTGAAAAAGAAGGTTGAAAAAAGTTTCAGGTTTCAGGTTGTTTTCCCATAAGAATCATTGCCAACAAATATTTACAAACCTGAAACCTTTTCTAACCATTTCAAACCAATCATGGTTTATACTCATAAGCTCCCGCATCAGGTGCGGCATCAATATTGCGTGGATTTCCATTCAGATCAGCGGGATACATATTTCCGATCACACTATTGCCCCAGTCTTTGGCCGGACTCGTTAAACTGATATTGCAGTCATTATTGGCCGCATCCTTAAAGCCCGGGTCGGCATTTTTTTTCACACTGCTGTTGTGATAGGTATTTAACGCGCTGTAACTACCATCTGCTTTGATAACACAATTTTCAAATTTATATCTGAAATTACCCCCGGCCGATGAATCAATACCAATCTCGTTCTCCAGGTTGCCATATATAATGCAATTTCCAAAGTACGCGCTATCAATACTTCTTGATTGAATGGCTCCGCTTGCCGCTTTATACCAGTTATTAATGAGCAGGACAGGAGTGAGGCGTGTGGCTTTAAAACCGCTCCAGTAATTACTGAATGTACAGTGCTTAAAACTGTATTTCCCCCCGATCGTAAGGGCGGCAGTATACTGACCGCAATTGCCAAACACGCAGTTGTACCCGTTTATTTGCGAGCCCTGCCCGAAAATTGCGGCGGCCGACATATTATTTATAATAGTGTTGCTTATTCGCAAGGTTGGATTTCCACTTGCCACATTAACGGTGTCGGCCTGTATTCCAATTGCACCGTTCTTAAGAATGGCCCAATCTATCTTGTTGTTTTTGCTTAGTGCTGACAACCATATTTTGCCCCACTGCCCCGGGATGTCTTTGTATTCGGGTTCAAGTCTGTCGCCCTGAAAAATTACGGGGTTTGACTGAGAACCTTGAATATCAAGTGCCCCCTCTTTGTATACCCACAATACAGCATTTTTATGCATATATACACGTGTGCCGGGCTGCATTGTCAGTGTACATGCTGAATCAACCACGGCATAACCATAAATAACATGGGGTTTGTCATTTGTCCATGTACTGTTGCAGGAAATTATTGAATAGGAAAAGCCATTCGTGAAAAAAATATTGGGTTTGGTATAGTAGGCATCTTGTCCCCATGCTTCAAGGTATACATCCTGTATGTTTCCGTTTGTTACAAAAATTATAGAGTCGCGTATAATAAGCGGACTGTTTTGATTAGCGGGGTTTACATTTACCTGTACAAACACGAACAAGCTGTCTTTGCCCGGTATAGTAATGTTAGCAGCCGACTTAACCGGTACGCCATCAATATTCATGAGGAATTGAGTACTTGTCCCTCCTCCGAATTTTATGGATGATATTTTTACAGCGCCATTGTTGCGGTTATGAATGGTGAATAGCCGTGTGGCCGAGCCTATAGTTGTAAAAACAGTATCGAATAAAACCGAGTCAGAAGAAAATTCAAGTTTAGCTGATGAATCAGTAATGATCTTGTCCTTCCTGCATGAGAATACGGGAGCCAGGAAGAATATTACTAATGTTATTTGAATATATTTTTTCAATGCATGTATAATCAAGGGATAACGAATTTGTACGAATTTACGAATTGCGGGATAAACATTCATGTTTACTATTCGTAAATTCGTTTTTTTATTCAGTATTCATTGATCGATGTGGCATTATACATACGTATGAACACCGGTTTTATTGCCTTTATACCTAACTTTGTCCCATGCAATTGAAAATAGGTGATAAGGTTCGTTTCCTCAATGAAAAAGGCGAAGGTGTAATCAGCGGCTTTATTAACAAAAACACCGTCAACGTCCGCATTGAAGAAGGGTTTGATATTCCTTATCTGATCGATCAATTGGTAACTATTCATACCAACAAACCCTCTGAACCAATAAAATCGGTGGAGCCAGTATCAATTGACGAAGTTGTGACTGTTATAAAAAATACAATTCCTGCCAATTCAACTTTTTCAAAAGGGGTGTACCTGCTTTTTATTCCGGAGTCGGATAAAAACATTCTTGAGGCGCCTTTGCAACTGGCAATTACTAATTATACCGAGTATGATCTGTTGTATACCTTGTCGACGAAACGTGCGGAAGGTTATGTTACAATAAGTTCAGGTGATATTTCCGCGGGCAGGAATAATAATATTTTACTCATCAGCCGCAGCGAACTGGAACGTTTTACCCATGTTAAAGTCGATCTTATTTATTACAGCAATGCTGCTCACAAACCGTATCCGCCCGTATCGGAAATACTGCGTATCAACCCGGTGAGGTTTTATAAAGAAAATAACTTTGTAAAGACTCCTTTTTTACCCAAACGCTCTTTTGTTGCTGTGATAGCCGGTTTGGACGATGCAGCTAACTGGGAAAATGTTGAAATTGATCCTGATGAATTAGCCCGTGTAATGAAACAGAAAAGATCTTCCGGTCAAACTATATTGAGTAAACCGCATAAGCTGAGCGACCCGGAAACAGAAGTTGACCTGCACATAGAGGAATTAATTGAAAGTCATGTGGGAATGAGCAACGCGCAAATACTGGATGTTCAGCTGAAACATTTTAAGGCCGAACTTGAAACCGCGATAGCTTCCAATGTAAAGAAGATCACATTTATTCATGGAGTGGGTATTGGCCGGCTTAAACAGGAGATATATGCTATTCTTAAAACCTACGATCGCATTCGTTTTCACGATGCGCCTTATTCCAGGTATGGATTTGGGGCGACCGAGGTAGTGCTTCGTTGATTGTTGTTTCCACTTCACTCAACGATGGAATCCCATAACCTGAGCGGAGTCGAAGGGTACTATCTACGGAAAATTACTTACCTTTGCAAAGCAAATCGTTCTATCGCTCTGCAGTTTTACTGCGGGGAGGAAAGTCCGGGCAACACAGAGTATCCTGCCCCGTGAATAGCGGGGGTATTCAGCAGGAATGCTGAATAACAGAAAGTGCCGCAGAGAATAGTAGCCAACCTACGCCAAGGCTTCGGTTGGTGATAGTGAAAACGTGAGGTAAGAGCTCACGAACTGTTGTGGTAACATACAGTTGGGTAAACCTCAGGAGTTGAAAGGTCAAATAAGTTCCGATCCTGAAGCTGCTCGCTTCATTTTCACTTCGGTGGATATCGGGATGGGTAGACCGCTCGATCCTGTTCAGCAATGATCAGGACAGATAAATGATAGAAACTCTGCAGTAATGCGGAACACAGAACCCGGCTTACAGGTTTGCGAAATATAAAATGCCGCTCCGACGACTCGGGGTGGCATTTTAATACTGATGCTCGATATATTTTAGTCTAAATTGAACAGCTTTTCTCTCCCGATCGGCATTATACCGCAGACCATTTTATAATAGCGGATGGCATAATTTGTATCTCTTCCGAAGGAAGCTGGTTCCTCATTATAAACAGATAAATTTTAAATTTACATGACTAAAATTTATCAGTTATTGAGTTAATAACACAATAACATCCAAATGAAAGCAGAAATAATAACAATAGGCGACGAGCTACTGATCGGACAGGTAGTAGATACCAACTCGGCCTGGATGGGACAGCAGCTTAACTTAGCCGGAATTGAAGTAAAGCAGATCACGTCCATTGCTGATAAAGCGGCTGATATCATCGCCGCCCTTGATGGTGCCGTTAAACATGCCGATATAATTTTAATAACCGGGGGTCTGGGTCCGACAAAAGATGACCTGACCAAACAAACGCTGTGCACTTATTTTAATACGCAATTGGTCTTTAATGAAGATGTATACAAGGATGTGGAAGCGCTCTTTAAGAGTCACGGGAAAGAAGTTACCCCTTTAAACAGGAAACAAGCCGAAGTGCCCGCCAACTGCAAACCCATCAGGAATAAAAACGGGACCGCCCCAGGCATGTGCTTTGACGCAGACGGTAAGCTTTTTTTTTCAATGCCTGGTGTTCCTTATGAAATGAAGACCATGATAGAACAGGATGTTCTGCCCATGATCAAACGGCGTTTTAAGCTTCCCGCAATTTTTCATAAAACTATTTTAACACAAGGCATCGGTGAATCTTTTTTAAGTGAAATCATCAGTGATTGGGAAGATGGCTTGGCCTGGGAAAACATGAAGCTTGCATACCTGCCATCACCCGGAAAAGTTCGCTTACGCATTACTGCATTCGGGATGGAGAGATCTGAATTAATTAAAAAAGTTGAAAAACAAATTGACCTTGTAAAACCGCTGATCAACAGCTATATATACGGCTATGAAAATTTTGGCGAGCACCAGCCGGGCATAGAAGAGATAGTAGGAGAAATGCTGAGAAAAAAGAAAGCCACATTGGCCACCGCCGAAAGCTGCACCGGTGGTTATATATCTCATTTAATCACCAATGTGCCGGGTAGCTCTGATTATTACGTAGGTTCTGTTATTTCATACTCCAATGAAGTGAAAGTACAGGAACTGAACATTGACCCCGTTGTGATCGAACAGGATGGGGTAGTAAGCAGGGTAGTGGTAGAGCAAATGGCCGTTGGAGTAAGAAAAAAACTGAAGGTTGATTACGCTATTGCTGCTTCGGGCATTGCCGGACCAACCGGCGGTACTAACGAAAAACCTGTTGGTACTGTTTGGATTGCTGTTGCTACACCTCTGTTGGTTACCGCGCAAAAATTTTTATTCGGTAATAACCGCAAGCGGAATATTCAAAAAACTGCTGATGCCGCGCTGAATATGTTAAGAAAGTTGATGGAGTGATCAGCAAAGATCGGCTGACTTTACAGTTTGCCGTACAGCTATTTTCTTATCATGTTTTTTCTCTATCACTGATTCGTATAAAATCAGCAGAGATGACATGCCTGAAGCGCAATGTCATTAAGTTAAGCCCGAAGGACTTGAATATAAATAACCGCCGGTGAAACCGGAGGAAAAAAATAACACAAGCCATTATCCAACCCTGAAAGGGTTGAATGTCATCAATGTAAATATATTTAACCCTTTCAGGGTTGGGCATTTCTCCCACTCATACCCCCCGATACAATCGGGGGGTATTTATATTTAAGCCCTTCGGGCTTATTGCAATAAAAACTATTACTCTTAACTTAATGACATTGGCCTGAAGCGATGCCATCCCTTTACAAATTACTTTAACTTAACACAATTCATGGATATCCCGGATCATTATTTCAGGGCAAGTGTTGACGACCGGGAGTATATTAATGCTGATGTCCTTGCATTACGGAACTTCCTTTCTTAAATGTGTATTCACTTTGGAGAAGATAGTTGCCTGATACTACTGCAATATCACCCATTTCTATTCCATGAAGCACCTGGGTATAGCCGTTCGATTCAATTCCCGTGTGAACCATGACACTTTTGTATTTATTTTTTTCCGTTTTCAGCCAAACGGTTGCGCCTTTCTCTTCAAGAATGATCGCATCAGTCGGCAAAGCGATTGTAGCAAATTCATCATAGAGGACAGAAGCATTAATCTGCATTCCTGGTTTTAATACATTCTTTTCATTAACAATTTCTATTCTGATAAGATTGATCTTTGAGGTAGTATTCAATTCAGGATTTGTGAATATAACCTTGCCTTCAATGTTTAGTTTTGAATTGTTGGGAAAGAAAACCCGGGCGGCCATGCTTTCTTTGATCTTTGCCATATCTTCTGAAAAAACCTGTGCTTCTGCCCACAAGCTCGAATAATCTGCCAGGTGCAATACACTGCCGCCTTCCATCACATAATTACCTTCTGTAATATCAATTGAAGTAATTACCCCATCATCAGGACTTTTGATGGTTATTAATTGGGTAAAATTACCGGCCTCTTCCAACTCGTTAATTTGTGATTCTGAAAGTCCAAAAAGCACAAGTTTGTTTCTCGCACTGCTAATCATCCTGTCTATATCAATGGTTATATTTATTTGAGTTTTCTTTTTTTCAATTGCCAATTTTAGTTCTTTTAAAGCCAGATTTATTTCCTCGCTATAAATATCATAAATGGGTTCTCCTTTATGAATATCTTCTCCTGTATTTTTAAAATAAAGTTTTTCAATTCTTCCCATCACTCTTGAACTTATTACAACCGTTTTATTCTGATTGGCTACTAATGTCCCGGTCAAAAATAGTTCTGATCCAAACACATGTTTCTTAACAGTGTCAACTAATATATGGCCAAGCCGTACCTGCTGATCACTCAAATGCAATTGATCATTATCTTCATCCTGTGATTTTTTTACAGCAGTAAGAGGCATTTTACAAATAGGGCAGGTACCCGGTTTGTTTTCTCTCACCTGAGGATCCATGGAGCAGGTGTAATAAACATCCGGATTTTCCTTTTCTTGCCTGGAGTTACAGCTAATCAAGAAAAGTGAAACAATAAAATATAAAATTCTTACAGTCATATTAATTTATTCTTCAGGATTTAACCTGATAAAACTTTCACTGTCAATCAACATTTGTGCATTTGCAGCTATCTTATCACTTTCTGAAATACCCGAAATAACTTCTGTAAATTCTCCTGCTTTTATACCTGTTGTAATAACTTTTGATTTTAAAATATCCTTTTCCCTTAAAAACACAATTTCGGCGTTGCCCAGATGAACAATAGCAGTGGAGGGAATGAAAAATCCCTTTTTTGCTCCAACATACACATTGGCCTTTAGAAGCAGTCCAATTTTAAGTTTATGTTTTGAGTTATCAAGATAAACTCTTGCGGAAGCTGTTTTCCGGCCTTTGTTAAAAGCCGGTTCAATAAAATCTATTTTTCCTTCAAGTGTATCTTCTTTACTTCCATTCATGAAAAGAATAACCCGCTGACCCGTCTTTAATAATTGAATATTTTCGCTATATATATCAAGTGCCGCCCAGACTTTTTCGGTATTGTAAATATTAAAAATGCTTTGTCCTGCACGTATATACATTCCTTCTTTAATTATCAATTCAGCGGTTGATCTTTCCCCGTTATTCATTCCGCTGACTTCGTCCGGTGAAGCTATTGTTGTGCCATTCAGATCATGTAAGTGGCCGCTGTAAGGACTAAAGATTGATACCGCATGAAATACTTTTTGAGCTCGCTTTAGTTTGTCAATTTGCTCTTTGCTAAGTCCCTGAAGAAATAATCTTTTTTCCGCAGCATTAATCAGTGTTTCATTTTCCGCATCATTTTTTAATAGAAAGAGAAAATTTTCCTGCGCTGTTAAAAGCTCTTTGCTGTATATGTCCATTAGCCTTTCCCCTTTAGAAACAGGCTGAAACTGATATTTTATATACAGCTTTTCAATCCATCCTGATACGCGTGCCGAAACAGTGTTTACTTCTCTTGTATCATATTTTATTGTTCCTGTGGCAGTAATTTCAACCGGAAATTCTTTTTGGTGCAGAGACGTTGTTTTCACCCGGCTAAATACATATTCATTCGTTGGCTTCAGTAAAAGTGATATTATACTGTCATTTGTGCTGTGACCATCATTCTCCTTTTCCACCAATTTCATTCCGCATATCGGGCATTGTCCGGGTTCATTTTTTGTTATTTGAGGATGCATCGGGCAAGTATAGGTCTTTGATTTATGTTCTTTATGATTATCGTGTTCAGTATTATCACTGCATGACAACATAAAGCCAATTAATACAAATAATATGACTATATGTTTATTCATTATCGGATTTCGAGTTGTTTTTCATATTGTATTTGCAATGCAAGTAATTCCATCAGCTGATCAAGATACATGAGTTGGGATACCTTTAGATTTTGCCATGCGTCAAGAACCATGAAAAGCATTTCTGTATTTTGCTCGTAAGCGATCAATTCCGTTTCATAATTTTTATTCATAGATGGAATTATGATTTTTTCAGAGAGTTCAATTTGCTGCCTTTTGCTTTTAATCTGAACCTTAATATTTTCAATATTTCCGCTTACCTGATTTATAAAACTTTGTTGTTTGTCTTTACCGGCTTCTATTTCAAAGCCCAATCCTGTAACATTTGATTTATACATTTTAGAAGACCAGGGAGTAATGGGGATAGTTACCATTGCCATAGCGCTGAATTGCTGCGGCTGCGTGCCAAAAGCAAGCATGTGATCGTATTTAATTCCAAAATCGGGAAGTCGTTTGGAATACTCATAATTTTGTTTTGCTTTCAATACATTTATATTCTGAGAAAGAACAGTATAGTCACTTCTGCTTTTAATAGCTGTGCTATCTGCTACTTTCAGTTCATAGTTTTTGAGAATATAAGACGTGTCAATATCAAAGGTTCTATTTTTATCACGGTTCATAAGTGTATTCAATACAATCATTTTTTGTTTTATTCCTTGCTCTGCCATTACTTTCATTATTTGCATTTCTCCGAGCATTGCTTTTGCTTTGTAGTAGGAGTTTAACTTATCCATTCCGTAAGTATATTTTAATTCAGTTGATTTTATCAGGTAGTTGAGCAACTCTTCACTTTCATTAAGGACAACCAGTTTTTTCTTCATAATCATCCATTCATAGTAGTTCATCTTTGCCATTGAGAACATTTCGTTTCTCATTGATCTTTGCATTGCTGAATCTATACCCGACATACTCTTCATGTATGCAGCATTGGCATTTAACTTATTTGGATTTATAAACATTTGCTGTACAGAGATCATAAATGACCCCATTCCATTGCTATTATTCATTATATCCGGTTGCCACATTAGAGGATCATAAGGAGTCATAAAAAATCCGCCGCCTATTTGCGGCGGGTCAAGAGCCCTTGCACCTTTTGCGTATTCATTGTAAGCTTTTATCTGGTCATCATAAATTTTAAGCTCTGAATTATTTATTTTTATTGTATTCAAAATGCTATCAAGAGACATTGGTTGCGCATTTGAGAGATGAGCATAAATAGCAAATACGATGACAAATAAGCGCAATTTTATATTTAAATTTTTGTTGTTCATTATAATTTTATTAATCTTCAAACTCCTGAATTTTTAATTCCCCGTGTTTTCGTAGCTCATATTCTCTGACGATAGCATACACCACCGGTAACACGATCAAAACAAAAAGAGTTGACGTAATTAAACCGAAAACAAACGGAATAGTAATTGGCTTCATTACGTCACTTCCGGTGCCTGTGGCAATCAATATGGGCATTAGCCCGATTATATCCACAAGCACTGTCATAAGTTTTGGACGTAATCTTAAAGCTGCCCCCTCATAAATAGCATCTTCGATACCCTGTTTGGTCATGCTTTTATTTTCCTCTTTATTTTTTTCTGATTTTTTGAACACGGAATTGTTCATGTATACCAGCATTAACACTCCTGTTTCAACAGCAATTCCAAATAGAGCAATGAACCCAACTGCAACGGCTACTGAAAAATTAACTCCGAAAAAATGCAGTGAATATACTCCTCCGACAAGAGCAACGGGAACAGCGGAAAGAACTATTAACACTTCCCGGATATTTTTAAAAGTGAAATATAGAATTATCATGATTATTAAAAGAACGATGGGAATAATAAACATTAATCTATTCTGTGCACGTACCTGATTCTCATATTGCCCGCTCCAATCAAGGAAATAACCTTTAGGTAGTTTTTTTATGAATGGTTCTAATTTTGTTTTGGCATCCGCTACCGTACTGCCCATATCCCGTTCACGTACATTGAATAAAAGCGTTCCCCTTAGCATTGCATTCTCAGAATTGATCATTGGAGGACCTTCTGAAATTTTAATCTCTGCAACTGCTGAAAGAGGTATTGGTCCAAAATCCATAGCTTGTATTTGCAGGTCTTTAAATTTTCGAATTTGATCACGATAATCCTGGGCAAAACGTATGTTTACCGTGAACCGCTCTCTGCCTTCAATAGTAGTAGTTACGTTCATTCCCCCTAATGCTGTTTCAATGAACATATTTACATCATCAACCGAAAGTCCATATCTTCCTATTTCTTCTTTTTTTATTACCACATCAATATATTTTCCTCCAACAATTGGCTCTACGTATAAATCTTTAATGCCTTCAAGTCCTGTCAATTCTTTTTTAAATTGTTGAGCAAGCTTATTTATAGTGTCCAGATTCTGTCCATAGATCTTTATTCCAACATCTGTTCTTATTCCTGTAGAGAGCATGTTTATCCTGTTGATAATTGGTTGTGTCCATCCATTGATCACTCCGGGTATCTGCATCTTCGAATTTAACTCATTGATAATATCATTCTTTGTTTTCCCTTTGCGCCATTGGTCACGCGGTTTTAACAGGATAATTGTTTCGATCATGCTCATGGGCGCATTATCGGTTGCAGTATTTGCCCGGCCTGCTTTACCTAACACATTTTCCACTTCGGGTACAGATAAAATTAATTTATCCTGCACCTGCATAATACGTTTAACTTCTGAATTAGAAATATCGGGCATAGTTACAGGCATAAAAAGTAATGAGCCTTCATCCAAAGGAGGCATAAATTCAGTTCCTAAATTGAGCACTAATGGAATGCTGCCTAAAATCAAAGCCACACTTAATACAATGGTTGTTTTTTTCCATTTCAAACACCATCGTATTATTGGAGTATATATCCAGATGAAAAATCTTGAAACAGGATGCTTACTTTCAGGGCGAATTTCCCCTTTAAGAAAGAAGATCATTAAAACCGGAATAAGGAAAATCGCAACAAACGCTGAGCCCAACATGGCAAAGGTCTTTGTCCAGACAAGCGGAGAAAACAGTTTATGCTCCTGACCTTCCAGGAATAAAATAGGACTGAAGGAAACGAGTGTTATCAGAATGGAATTGAAAACCGCTTTACCTATAAGCTTAGATGAAATTTCAATGCGCTTTTTACGATCAATTTCAGAAAGTTTTATTTCTGCGGAACCACGTTCTTCAGCAAGTTCTTTCATGGCGTTTTCTACCATGACTATTCCTGCATCTACAAGATCGCCAACAGCAAGGGCGACTCCGGCTAATGACATTATATTTGAAGTAATACCAAACCATTTCATCAGTATAAATGCGATCAATACCGACATAGGAATAGTAATAACCACAATAAGCGCACTTCGTACATGAAGAAGAAAAATAAACAGTACTATGCAAACGATGATAATTTCCTCTGTTACTGCTTCACTTAAGGTGTCAATTGTTTCATCAATAAGAACCGAGCGATCGTAGGCAACTTTAAATTTCACTCCTTCAGGCAATCCTTTTTCCACATCTTTAATTTTTTCTTTCAATCGATCTATTACATCTTTTGCGTTCTCTCCATAGCGCATTACTACAATACCACCTACTTTTTCACCATCTCCGTTTTCGTCAACTATTCCCAATCGCAATTCGCCTCCTGTTTGCACCTTTGCCACATCCTTAACTCTTATAGGAACTGTATTGAGCGTTTTAAGCGGGATATTCTCAATTTCATTTATATTTTTTATGTAACCTAATCCCCTTATGATATAACCGATGTCTGACTGTTCAAATTTTCTTCCGCCTACATCATTATTGTTCGCTTTTATTTTATTCACTACATCCATTAAAGGGATGTTGTAATAGCGAAGCTTGTATGGATCAACAACAACCTGATACTGTTTTTGAAAGCCTCCGAACGAAGCAACTTCACTCACTCCATCAACTGTTTGCAACGCGAAACGAACATACCAGTCTTGTAATGCCCGTAACTCTCCAAGATCATAACCCGGTGCATCTAATGTGTACCAAAAAATATGTCCTAATCCTGTTCCATCGGGACCAAGTGTTGGGGTTATTCCTTCAGGTAATAGTCGCTGAGCATAATTCAATCGTTCAAGTACCCGTGTTCTCGCCCAATATATATCCACATCATCATTAAAAATGACAAATACGAAACTCATCCCGAACATTGATGCTGCCCTGATGTTTTTTACCCGGGGTATGCCCTGCAGGTTACTTACAAGCGGGTAGGTGATTTGATCTTCTATAATTTGGGGGCTTCGACCCATCCATTCGGTAAAAATAATAACCTGGTTTTCAGAAAGATCAGGAATAGCATCAACAGGAGTATTCTTCACGGAAAAAATCCCATATGCTGCTATTACCACTGCAATAAACAGAACGATGAAGCGGTTTTTGACAGACCAGGCTATGAAGTAATTAATCATTTTTTAGCTGCAGCTTTTTTATCATATTTAACAACATCCTGCTCCTGTTTGTTTAGAAGGACATTTTACTGTTCCATAAGAGCAATAAACACAACAATCACCTTTCCTGGGTTTTAATACTTTTTTGCAATGCTCGCATTCATAAAAATACTGACAGGTATCGGTTGGCATTATTTCCGGTTTTATATGACCACAGTGAGGGCAAGTAATTGTTGATTTTAGTTCTGTTTTATTTTTTCTATCGATATTTTCAGTAATTAATGCCGTAACATCAATCCCATTGGATACATGAGGAATAGTGTTACAGGTAATAATTTGACTAACTCCTGATTTTTTCAGTTCTTCAAAAGCATCTCCTGAAAATACCGCATGTATTCCAATGCATATTGGAGGCTTCATCCCTTCACTTTTTAAATGCTTAACTGTTTCTATCATTGTTCGGGCAGTAGAAATAATATCATCCACCAACACAGGGATGTGATTCTTATATTTTTCGAGTTGAGGCAAGGTAATTTTTACTTCCTTATCCCCTGATCTTATTTTTTCAAGCACTACATACGGCGCATGTGCATTTTTTGCGACTTCAGAAACCCATTGTTCACTTTCTGAATCAGGCCCAATTAACAAAGGGTTCGGGATATGATTATTAATATATGCCGAAATAAGAGAGGATGCATGTATCACTGTGCAGGGTATTGAATAAATTTCAGCCATTGAATGCCTGCGGTGAAGATGTGGGTCAATCGTAATCAAAGAATCTGCAAATCCTGAAAGGAGAGAAGCAAAGTATTCTGAGGTTATTCCTTCTCCCGGATTAAATATGGCATCCTGACGCATATAAGAAAGGTAAGGAGCCACGACTGAAACAGAGGATGTGTCTAATGATTTTATTGTTTTACAAAGAAAATATAAAGGCAATAGTTTCTCATCAGGCTTAGAAAGTGTACATATCAGAAATACTTTTCTGTTTTTAACTTCACTTAGCACACGTACATAGATTTCTCCATCAGGGAAATACCTGATAACTACTTCTCCCATGTCAGCTTGCATGGCATCAGCAATGTTTTTTGCTAATACTCCATTGCCCGGCAACGCAAATACAATTGATTTCATTGGTCTTTGTTTAATTTTACTGTTACCATGCATAATACCCCAATATACAGGATATTATTGCAGGAATAATTATCCGGATAGTATTAATTGAATACCAAAGGGCTATGAGTAAAACACCGTTTAATCCTAACGATAGATGAGAAACTACCTTCCAGGTAATAGGAGCACAAAAAAATTTAGAAATTTCTTTTTTCATACTATTTTTTAGCTAATGTTTATTATGTTATTGTTGTTTATATTCATATATTCTATTGCATATTCTAATTGTCCTTTTGCATCTGAATATATCGAAAAAAGAAAATCCCCTTTTGAAATCTTCATATCTAATGGTGCGTTAAATAGAACTCCAGCACCCGGCGATTTTGGTGCCCCTGCAAGTTTGGCAATACGGGCCAGTTTTCGGTTGTCAATTTCTGTTACAATTCCGTTTTTTTCAGAAAGTACGTCAAAACGATATTGTCCGGCCCGGGGCTCGGTAAAACCACCTTGTGTGTTGCAGATCGATAGAAATTTCTCAAGCGCCCTTCCGCTTTCAAGAATTTCTTTTGCAATTTGCTTTTCTTTACCCTGTTCGAACTTTCCTGACATTGACAATAACTCTCCGGCAAGTATGAGTGAACGTTCTTTAAGATCTTTCGGACAACTTGTTTCATTTCTTAGAACGGAAAGGATTTCCATTGCTTCCAGTGCCGGGCCTATCCCTTTTCCAACAGGCTGGCTTCCATCTGTTATAAGAACATTTACAGTTAAACCAATTGCTTCTCCAACAGCTTTAAAATAATATTGAAGATGTAATGCTTCTTCATTGGAGCGAACTTTTGCGGTTTTCCCGACCGGAATATCAATTAATACATGCGTAGATCCTGCGGCCATCTTCTTGGAAAGAACGGATGCGATCATTTGCCCTTCGCTGTCTATATCAAGCGCCCTTTCAACTGAAATAAGAATATCGTCAGCAGGACTCAATTGCATAGAACCGCCTCCAACAAAACATCCATTCTCTTTTTCCACCACTTTTCTCATTTCTTCAATTGTTAAGTCTACACGGGTAATCGCATCCATAACGTCAGCGGTTCCGGCAGGAGAAGTAATTGCTTTAGAAGATGTTTTGGGAATCATTAAACCCGCTGCAGCAACAATGCTGACAACAATAGGAGTAGTGCGGTTTCCGGGAAGTCCGCCTACGCAATGTTTATCAAGCACCATACTTTTGTTCCAGCTTATTTTCTCCCCGGTATTAATCATGGCTTTTGTAAGTGATATTATTTCATTCACGGAAAGATTGTCATCTGCACAGGAGGAAACGAAAGCTGATAATTCAATATTGGAGTACCTGCCTGCTACTATGTCAGAAATAATTTCATGGAAAGAATTTTCATCTAACTCTTTTCCGTAAATTTTAGCACGAACCCTGCTCAACGATTCAATGTGATCAAGGTGAGTAATAATGACTTCATCATTATCTTTTACTTCCAACCGTTTCATTGCTTCTTTGGAGAGGCCGGCTTCATTGTGATGAATTATTTCAGAATAAACCACATTAATTGTGGCAATAATACTTTTTCCATTAAAATTCACAACTACTCTTGTAAGGGCTTTAAACCCTTCGGATTTACATATATGACAATCTGCACGCATATAAATAGTATTCTCACGATAGGTGTCAATGCCAATGTCTTTTACGCTTAATTTATGAAGATGTTGACTGTTCATTTTACTTCTATTTATTAAAGTGTTTTTTAGTGTCTTTTAGCATACTTTTCACGCACCAAATAGAATACCTTTTTCCTAATAAAAAGCCCGGAATATTTTTTGATTTAGTATATAAAATACCAAGTCTGGCAGTTGTGGTTCCATCGTTATTTCGTTTTAGTTCCAAATACATTTTGAACCACGAAATTACGATCATTTTTGCATCACCAATGGTTTCCCAGGTTTTCGACTTCCCTTCATCCCATTGGGTAACAATAACCGTAAATTTCACTTTCATTCCCATTGCTTTTCCGGTCCATCTGTACTTAGTATTTAAACCGGTTTTATGTTCTGTAAGCCATTCCAACCTTAGTTTGCTTCCTGCCATTTGTACGCTATTTTTTGTCATGTGCATACCTGTATTGCTGATATCATCCATAAAAGCGAATACCTCTTCCGGCTTTGCATTCACGATAACTGTTTTTTCTGTTTTTCTTACTTTCCCGGGAGGTGGATTTAAAGAATCGACTTGCGAAATTTCCTGAGAAAATGCAGAATTAAATCCTGCACAAAATAAAACAACAAGAAAAATGTTTTTTACAAAAAATGTGGTACTCATTGTACGATTTTTATTTTTTTTGCAATCTGAATAATTATAAGCGAAATAACACCTGCCGCTATTGAAATAAACCAATCACTTGCAGACATTTCATAAAGCGACAATACTTTCCTGACAGGTTCAAAAACATATATACCAATTAAAATAGCCACGGAAAAAGCTATTGCTCCCCATATATATATATTCCTAAATACTTCTGATTTGAAAAAGGAGGGACCGCTTCCCATATTTAACACATGCAGAAGCTGTGAAAAGATCAGGGTAAAGAATAATATATTATTACATAATTCAGCGTTCCATATTTCTATCTTATGAACCGTTAAATGACTAAAAAATACTGCTCCCAGACTGACTGCAGCAATAATAATTGAGTAAAAGAAAACATCTATCCATCTTTTTCTGTCAATTATTGGCTCATTCATATTTCTTGGTGGCTTTTTCATTGTCTCTTTGCTTCCTTCCGTCACTCCCAATGCAAGTGCCGGAAGCGCATCCGTGATGAGGTTGATGAAAAGAATCTGAAGCGGGAACAACTGAAAATGGAAGTTGAATATAGCGGCAGTAGCAATCACCATTAACTCACTTAGGTTACAGGAAAGTAAAAAAATGACAAACTTCCTTATGTTTTCAAAAATGATGCGCCCATGTTTAATAGCCACAACAATCGATGAAAAAGAATCATCTTTTAATACCATGTCAGCCACTTCCTGTGATACCTGTGTACCTCTCAATCCCATTGCAATACCTATATCTGCTTTTTTCAGTGCAGGAGCGTCATTTACTCCATCTCCTGTCATCCCGACAATGTTTTTCCTTTCCTGTAAAACCGACACGAGATCAAGTTTTTGTTTGGGACTTACCCGTGCAAATATTTTTGTATCAAGCCAATTTGATTTCTCCTGTTCGGTCAGATATTCGTAATCTTTCATTTCCTTTCCGACCATTGCTTTGCAATTATTATTATCAGCAATTCCTAATTTCAAGGCGATATTTTTGGCTGTGGCCGGGTGATCTCCGGTTAACATTATTATATTAATGCCTGCCGTTTTACATTCTTCGATTGCACGAAATACTTCTTCCCTTGGTGGGTCGATCATTCCAAATAAGCCAACAAATACAAGTTCAGCAGACATGTTTTTATCAGAGGATGCCTCAGGCTTGAATGCTCCCGCAATAACTCTTAATCCTGAATTGGCAAGTTCTTCCGCTTTTTGCGCCCAATATTTTCTTTTTTCAGCATTTAGTTTTGTAATACCTTCCTTTTCTATAATACGATCACAATGATGGAGTAATTCCTCCGATGCTCCTTTGGCATAAACGGTAAGATCATTTTCGGTTTGATGGAGTGTAACCATTATTTTAGTTTCTGAAGAAAAGGGCTCTTCCTTTATTTTAGGAAATTTACTACGGTAATTCTGGACATTAACGGCATTTTTTAAAGCAAATTTCAGCAATCCGGTTTCAAGAGGATCTCCAATTTCTCTAATGGTGCCATTGTTATTTTGTAATTCGGCAGTATTGCATAAAACGGCTATTCTGTTAATGACTTCCAAAACTTCAGCGGTTTCGGCAGAAGTAACTATTTTATTTACTTCTATTTTATTTTGCGTAAGCGTACCCGTTTTGTCCGTACATATTACGTTAGTTCCACCGAGCGTTTCTACTGATGAAAGCTTTTTTACGATCACATTGTATTTTGCCATCTTTATCATCCCGTGTGCCAATGCCATCGTCGCAACAATGGGCAAACCTTCCGGTATGGCAGCAACAGCTAATGCAATGGAAGTTTTAAGCATTTCAAGTAATTCCCGTCCGTTCACGAGGCCGGCAATAAAAATCAGTACTACCAATGCGAGTGTGACCCAAATAAGTTTTTTGCTGAACTGTCTGAGTTTTTTTTCTAAAGGTGTAGCGGCTTGTTCTGCTGAATGCACCAAATGTGCGATCTTTCCAAGCTCTGTATCCATGCCTGTATCTGTAGTAACCATAAAACCATTTCCTTTTGTGGAATAGGTTCCTTTGTACAGCATGTTTGTTCGTTCTGCAAGGATGATTTCACCGGTTAATTTTCCGGCCTGTTTTTCTACAGGCAGGGATTCGCCTGTGAGCGCTGATTCATCAATCTGCAATTGTGAAGTCTTAAAAATTCGTCCATCTGACGGAATCAGGTCACCTGCTTCAATATAAATCACATCTCCCGGAACAATATCTTCGGCATTTATTTCTTCTAATTTTTTATCCCGGAGAGCTTTGGCAGGGACAGCAGATAATTTTTTCAGCTCATTCATCGAACGTTCTGCCTGGTGTTCCATATAAAAGCCGATCATCGCATTAATCAGTATCACGGCAAGAATAGCAATTCCATCCAGCCATTCACCAAAATAAAAAGATAGTCCGGCCGCGATTAAAAGAAGCCCGATAATCGGGCTTTTAAATTGACTAAAGAAAATTAGCCATAAGCTCTTGTTTTTTTTCTCCAGTATTTTATTTGCACCGTATTTTTTGAGGCGCATAGATACTTCTGATTGAGACAAACCTATTGCAGCATCAGACTGCAAAGCAGAAATAACTCCTTTTGCTTCGGAAGAATAGGGTGTAATATTTAGTTTAATGCTTGCCACTATTTACCAAATAGTTGTAAAATTGACGGTGTCTTGTAAGAATGGAATAAAAAACGATTAAGATCATCCATTGAAAAACAGGGTTTACTTGAATAAATATCTACATACCTGCATTTACAATTGCTGATTTTAACCAAGCAAAGACATGATTTTCATCAGTTTTTATTACAATCTGCCGAACGGGAAGGAAGGTAGGGCAATAGCTCTATTTTGGTAACAACAATTACGTTGGAACGATTAACAAAGCATGGTTACGAATCAATGCTCGAACATTACCTGAAAGTAGCTCCACAACTTAATAAACCACTGCATACGCGACCCGCTTGGTTTATCCTGAACGAAGCTGAAGGGTACTGTAGTGTGAGAGGTACACTCGGTCAGATTCTGCTGGCGGAGGCACCTGCTCAATTAGTTGCTGCTCTTTTTTTGTCAAGGTTTAAATCTTTCAAATGTTTGTCCGTTGAATTTATATACCCCTGTCTCGTGAGTGGCAAGCCATAGGTCGCCATTGTTATCTTTATAAATGGAAAAAACAGTAATGTCTTTTGCCCCATCCTTAACAGGATAATGGACGATGTTCGGTCCATAGCGCCATATTCCATCGTGGTAAGTAGCAATCCAAAGCTCGTTATTGTTGTCTTTGGCAATGGATAAATATTCATTCAGACTACCATTGTTCTTTCCGTCTAAACTGCCTATGCTTTTTTCTCTGCTGTAAAATGATTGTTTGTCCGTTTTGTTACCATAGATATTGTAGCGATACATTGTATTGAACCAAAAATATCCGTCTTTGTCTTCAATAATGGAGCGAACCCCATTGGCAGGTCCATTGTGAAGTTCTGTAACATCTGGTTCAGAAATCCAATCAAATGTTTTTCCATTATAACGAAAAACATCTAAGGGGTTAGTGCCAAACCAAACATTTCCTTTGGTGTCTTTGTAAATACTGTAAACAGCATACGGATTGACATGGTTGGGATGTCTCGGAACTTGCAACTTGTAAAGAACACTATCATACCGATAAACAAATCCTGAATCCCAGCCTTGTCTGAACCACAAATCGTTTGGTTCTAACTTCCATTCCTTGCCGGAATTGACAATGCTTAATGTGGTGAAACGTTGTCCGTCAAATTTGCTGATTCCTTTACTGGTATTGATGTAGATGTTGCCTGAATTGTCTTCTTTAAGCTCTTCAATTCTGTTGGCAGGCAGTCCGCTCTTGGTTGTAAAATGAAGGATTGTTTTTCCGTCATACTTATATAGACCGTCTTGCCAACTTCCAAACCAATAATTATTTTTCTTGTCCTGATAAACGAGCATTATATTATTTCCAAGCTCTCTCACAGTGTCGCCAACGGTCAATGAGGGAGTTTTGTCAGCAGAATGGAAAGTGTTTTGTCCGCTACAGGAAGTTAACAGAGTCAGTATGCTTACGAATAAAAGTGCGTTCATATTTGTCGGTCAGTATTTTTAAGTTTATATACCCGCAAAACTGTCCTACGAAGCACGTCACCGCCGCTTTTGGCAAGGTGCTGTTGTCAGTCGGTGATTATTAGTTTGTCTGTTATGATCGTTTTATTGGCTTGCATTAGCTGAATAAAATAAAGTCCGCCTGGTAAATTGTCACGTGACAAAGTAATTGTCTGTCCCGAAATATTATTTATTTGTTTCACTTGCTCTCCCAATGAATTATAAACTGCCAGGATTGCGTTTTTTAATGTATTGTCTGTGTGCAACGTTGTTTGTGAAGAAAAGGGATTAGGATAAACGAGAAAGGCAGTCAGCTCATTTATTTCCTTTATGCCTGTCGATGTATTATTGGATTTGCTGCCAAAAACAAAATACAGATTTGAAACTCCGGCATAGGTCAAACGCAACAAAGGGACTTGTCCGCCTTGTTTATACCAAATGTAGCTAGTATAAGTATTTACAGCGTGTGAACTATAAGCTGTATCTCTTTCAATTTTCTTAACTCTAAAAACATTGGAATACGATTTTCCATTAGGCATATTTAAAGTGCCAAAGCCATCATACAAAGTTGTTGTTTTTCTTTCTCCAACAAGCACAGAGGACGAATAAACGAATGCGTTTATTGTAGATGTATTGTTAAATAGAATTGGAAAAACAACTGTTCCTATTGGAGGCACATAATTAGTGCCAGCCGAGATATCTCCTAATCTATGAGTATATAATGTATCATTACTATAGCTATACAGATTTACTTTTTGTCCAGTTGTACCGGTGCTGTATTCTTCAATTGTGGCCTTGGTAAAAGGGGAGCTAACTGCGTGCGTCTTTATTCGAAACGAATCAACATCTATTAGTTTTTGAACATTAAAGGGTAAAGAAGAAAAATTCCAATTGTAACCATTGCCTGTTTCCGTATCAAGATTATTTGTGACAGCATGGTAACTAAGGTACATAAGGGTGTCTCGGTCTCCAATATTTGGCATATCAGAACTTGTAAAATTTGGTTGCGCATAGATTGTCGAAAATGCAAAAGCACAAATAATTGAGAGTATTGTTTTTTTCATTGTGTTAAGAGTTTAACATGAAATTCTATTTCCCTACTCGTCAGGCTTTTCGGTGACGCCCCGTTTTTAAAGTGGTCGCTGGTCTCCACTTTTATATTTTTTCTTATCAGGCGTGAGTGGTTGTTCAGGAACTATCAAAGTTAAAATTTATTCGTTTGTGTCCGCTTGTCGTTGTCGTTTTTCAGCATGGGCATAACGGTCGTTTTTATTATAGTTTAATTTTTCTTTTTTTTCCTGTTTGTAATTCTTTTAGTATGTCCAATTTATGAATTTTTGAATTGTCGAGTTTGTAAACTAAAATGAGCTTCATTTCTGTCAAGTTAATAAATGTAGAATACAGAGTACCACCAACTTTGCCTGTTGAATCTGTTTGTGGCAACTGAACAACCTGTCCTATTACATTACCAACGGCTTTTAAGTCAATGGTATCCTTAATATCCCTTGCATCTAAATCGGCTAAACCTTTTTGAATAATAGGGTATCTCCAACAAGTCATTTCATTTTGGCTTGTGTCAGAAAGATTAAAATTTGTTGCCACAAGTTTGTTGTTTTTTATTTCAATTACTTTTTTGAATCCGTTTATCCATTCAATAAGTACAGCTCTTCCGTTTCTATCTCCAAAGAAAATATGTGCATTTTTTAAGGCTATTTTTCTACATTCCAGGAAATCAATTGCTTGCTGTACTGTTTCACATTCAGATAAGATTTCGTCCGTTATATTACTTTTTTGAGGGCCCGCATACCCTTCCGGTATTTTCTGTTCAGGTGTTACTGCTCCGTCTAAAACTAATCCTTTATCGTTGACACCGCCCTGACCAAAATTATTCCAGCCGTACCAAATCCTTCCAAATTTATTTTTTGTGCCCGGGTTTATTTGAATATAAGGTTTTACGTCATACCAATAGTCTTCATTGTTTACGAAATAAACATTACCTGTTTTATTGTCTATATAGTAAAAAATAGAACAGGCGAAAGTTTCCACTGAAAAAATTGTGCTAAATAATAAAAGTATTATTGGTTTTAGACTTCTCATTCTTTCTGTATTTCTCTGTGGGTTGTCTTTTTAAAATGCAGCATAACGGTTTGCGGGTTTAAGAAGTTGGCGATTTCGGAGCACAAAACTGTCTGCCAGCACTGCACTTGATACGAAGCATTAACCACTGAACCCGCTTTTTTGCCAAACGTCTGTTATGGGCAGTATTACTTCTTCTCTTGTCCACAGTCACCAATTATCTTTTGTTCTATTAAGTCAAATGATTTGTCATACTGGAAGTCAAAAGTGTCTCTAAGTTGTCTATAAGTTGAAACGTAAAACTCATACATGCCATCACTACTCACTCGTCCTGCGTGAAAAACACCGAGAATGTCTCTTGATGGTTCGTCGGGATTTTTTTCTGTCGTCCACTCTTCGTTGTAGTCCCGCACATCCAATTGAGGCAAGAGTGTCTGTTTGCCCAAACTGTCAACTAAGTAATATTGTTGGTCAATGAAACCTTGCTTGTCTGCAAACTGTGAAAGTAAAATGCCAGTCGCAGGTATTTTATATTGTCGTCTGTCGTTCGCAACTTCTTCTTCTTGTCCGCACGGTTTGTTGAAATGAATGTGAATTTTTCCTCTATAGTCTTGAGGTATTAAGAATGTCTCTGCTGGTGCTTTTTTATATTGATACCAAAGGAATTGAAAAGCGATATAAAAAAGAAAAGGTGCAAGTGTCCAAATGAGCTTTGTTTTTACTTGTCTGTCGCTTAACCAAATTAGGAGTAGTCCAAGAAGAAATGTCCAAAGTGGTGCGAGGTATAAGTATAGCGTATAGGGTGAGAAAGTCGCAGCACCAGCTCCAATTATTAGAAAAACTGTCCCAACGATGAAAAGTCCTTTGCGTTTGTATGGTTTACGGTCGCTCATAAATATTGCCTATAACGGTTTCGGACTTTGCGTTGGTGGGCTTTTGAAACCGAAAACTGTCTACCAGCACCAAAGTTTATTAAATGCTCAAATGTTTCTATTCGCACTGTCCGCCCACTAACCCAAAACCCGTGTGCCTGTTGCACAACTAAGATACGAATGTTAATTACTTTGTAAAAAAAGTGCTTGACAATTTGAGTTTGAGCCTTATAATATATTCATGCAAGGCAAAAAAACGATTAATCCGAAAATGATGTACCAGGTGCATCTGGAGGATTTAGTTCCCAAAGAAAATTTCTATCGTAAACTTTCATCGGAACTCGAGTTGCAATTCCTTTACAGAGAAACAGAAAAGTATTATGGCAGCGAAGGTCAGGAAAGTATTGATCCGGTTGTGTTCTTCAAAATATGTCTTGTTGGTTATTTAAACAACATCAATTCCGACCGAAAACTTATTGAGCATTGTTCCGATTCTCTCGCCATCCGTTTATATCTTCAATATGATATAGACGAACCGTTGCCATGGCATTCCACCATCAGCCGTACAAGACAGCTCTATGGAGAAGAAGTGTTTCTGGCCATATTTAAAAAAGTGTTATCCCTCTGCATTGCTAAAGGCATGGTTCGCGGCAAACGCCAGGCGATAGACAGTGCGTACATAAAGGCGAATGCTTCGCTGGATTCTTTGAAGGAGAAAGAAGTGATGGACGATGTGGAAGCCTATTCCGAAGAATTAAATGAAAACTCAGAATACAAAGTAACAGCGAAAAAGAAAAAAGAAGTAGAACAACACCATGCATGGAAAAAGGAAACCTACAAGGGTCAGTCGGGTCACAGAGGACCACACACATTATTCTCCTACGGATCCTGATGCAAGGATTTCGGTAAAACCAGGCAAGGCCAGACAAATGAATTAGAGTGGACAAATAGCGGTGGATGATGCACATCATGTTATAACAGGGGCCATGGCCGACCATGCCGACAGAGGGGACAGCCAGAGCTTGCCTCAGATACTTGAGCAAACCATAGAAAACCTGCAAAAAGAAAACATCTCTGTTGAACAGGTTACAGCCGATACTGGCTATTCCAGTGGAGAAGCATTACGGTTTATTGAATCTAAAAAGATTGATGCTTACATTCCCAATTTCGGTCAATACAAAAATGAAAGAGAAGGGTTTATTTATAACAAAGAAAAAGATCAATATGATTGTAAGCGAGGTAACAGAGCTGTTTTGCCAATGAAAAGAATAGGTCCCAACAGCAATAGCTATATTCAGAAAACCTACCGCAGCAGCGAAACCGTTTGCAAAGATTGCCCCATTAGAGAAACCTGTATAGGTAAAACCAAATTCAAAAAGATTGATGACACCATAGACAAACCGTTTTACGACAAGATGTATGTTAAAATGCAAACCCTATACGCCAAACGTATCACCCGTATACGAAGCAAGACCGTGGAGCCGGTACTGGGAACGTTGGTAAATTTTTTAAACATGAAACGCGTGAATACCCGGGGCATCAAACAAGCCAATAAACATGTACTGATGGCTGCCCTTACTTACAATCTCAAAAAGTACCTGAAGTTTGAAGTGAAAAAAGTTCATACAAAAGTACTGGCACTCTGCCGGCAAGCCAGCATAAACTTTAAAACAGCTTTTTTCGGCTTCATGGGGGCGTATTTAGCAAACACAAAAATTTGAGTATAAAAAATCACGCGAAAAATCCGTCTTCCCTATAAGTCGGCTATTGATGCCGCCTTTTTCTCAAAAATTTTTCTAAAAGGAGGTTGTGCAACAGCTACTGCTGTTATGCTCTGTGCTGTTGTTAGTCGGTGATTACTAATTTGTCTACTGCGATTACTTCATTGTCTTGTGTGAGCCGAACGAAATACAGGCCGCTTGGTAAGTTGTCTCGATGAAAAATGATAGTCTGTCCAGCAAGATTGTCCATGTGCTTAACTGTCTGACAAATGGAATTGTAAACTGCCAACGAAGCATTTTTAAAAGGCTTGGCTGTCTGAAAAGTTGTCTGGGAGGAAAAGGGATCCGGATAAATAAAAACAGAATTTGTTTCCGTATTATTTTCCGAAATGCCTGTTAGTATTCCACATGAATCTATGTAGTCGGTTAGTACTTTATATTTTTGTGAAGTAGTTTGGTAAATATTAGAAAGAATACCCATTGGCCCTGCACCTGTAATTACAAAATGATTGAACAATTTGACATTCGATAGGGTTCGCAATGAATCCAGCCAATCATTATACAAATTATACATCTTTACATCGGTTTGCAATGGCGCAATAGCACTTGAAACGGCAGTACAAGTTGTTTGATTGGTAATGTGCGGGCCACCTTCATAAAAAACCAATTGCTTACCATTTGCAAGTGAATTAAATTGGTTTAATACAGGCATTTTATTAGCCATTCGCGCTCTTCCTATTCCTATTAATGTATCTATTAACTGCGGCTGTGTCCATGTAGATAAATTCGCGCCTGTTGAACAGTTTGTATTCATCCAGCCATAATCAGCCGAAATAGGCAGTATATAAGCATCACATGAAATGGCATCATATGCGCCTCCGTTGCTGTTCATATAAGTAATCATCGTTGTCATATCTCCAACCCCTATATTGCTTGCCCAGCCCCCTAAAACACGAACTACCCGGGTTGGCATTTGAGTTAGAAAAACAGTATCCCATATATCAAAGACCTTTTTGAAATGCCATGCTGTTTTTTGAGCATGGTTAGTTAAAGTAAAAGAAGAATTATTTGGGTCGTCTATCCAGTTATAATTTGTCAGCCATATCTGATTGGAAGTTTCATTTGAATACTCAAGGTAAATTTTAAGATTAGGATTCAGATTGTCGCGAAACATAGTTGCCAGTGAATCTATATAAGCAGAATCTACTTGTGTGGGAACGCTTATCCAGCAATTTTTTTGCATAAGATTGCAGAGCTCGACTACATATTCCCAAGCAATACCCCTGTTATTCATTGTTCCTCCCGAACCACTTTGGGTGTAATATGATGGCTTCCTTCTATTTTGCCATTGTACCTCAGTGTTTGTATTCATGTTGTTCCATTCCATAAAGCGCAATACATTAAACGGAGTTAATCTATTCACAAAATCGGTGTTGAAAATCGTTGAGAAGGAATGGCCCGGCATCATCACTTTAATGTCGCGTATAGGATTATTCACATCGGACAAAACAATTTTCATGATAATGCCGGTATTACTTGGAGTCACAGTAATAGTTCCGCTGCCCGTTGTAATATCCGCACCAGAAGCATCGCCTCCGAAGCGCAAAGTTCCGTTGCCGGTGTATGAAACATTATAAGTCCCGGAAGGATAATAATTGTAATTGCTGTTGGCTGCGTATGTGTTAAACAGCATTCTTGCACAAACTCCATTGCCGGATATTGGCACCTCATTCGGATACCCATCCGTATTAAAAGTAAACAAAGTTATTGAGCTGTTATTTGTTGTGGTTGCTATCCCAGTTGTGTCTTGTCCGTACCACTCATCACATTCTTTTAAAACATTTGCGAACGGTTGCATGAAATCAGGATTGGTCGCACTCGTTCGGATGCTGAAAAGATTCATGCCGATTTTCATCCGGCAGGTGTCGGTTGTTTGTCCGTAAATGAAAATTGTGCTTTGCAGGCAAAGAACAGTAGAAAGATAAAGTTTTTTCATGTTTATTTTTTTAGCATTAGATTGTATTGACCACTATTTGTCGTAAAGGTTTAATTGTCAAATTATAAAACTGTAACGAACTGTCCCCTGTTAATGTTACACGCTGTCGGAAAAGAGCGGATCGTCATAGCATAGGGCATAACGGTTTGCGGCTTGGCGTTGTGCGGGTTTTCGGAGAAGAATTTGTCGGCAAGACAAATGCTTATTTGGAAACCCGCACTCCATTTTACTTGAATGCCCGCATAACGCCAAGCCGCTGTTATGTGTAGCCTTTTATTTTCTTCGTTTAATAATATGTTTTCCGTCTGCCTTGTGAGTTATTTCATTAAAATAAATAATTGGTGCTGTCCTAACTTTTTCAATGAAGCCAAGTGATTGTTTTCCTTGAAGCTGTCTGATTAGCCGTAATAAGCCACCAACTCCTTTTTTTGCATAATTAAGATGCTCTGCAAATTCAGTTATTGAATAGCCCAGCGAAGGACTGTTTATATGAGTCATTTCATTTCTCAATCGTCTCAGATTTTTAAAATGAATCCATTCTGCTCCACCGTTTATAGCTGTTAAGTCTTTTCCTGTCGAAACTT
Source organism: Bacteroidota bacterium (assembly GCA_016183775.1). Taxonomy (NCBI): domain Bacteria; kingdom Pseudomonadati; phylum Bacteroidota; species Bacteroidota bacterium. The sequence goes on along the minus strand of JACPDY010000149.1, from coordinate 3,025 downwards.
TTAAAAATAATTCCAGTCTGTCTTCCAATCTGCTTGTCCTTTGCAATTCCTCAAATTCTTGACTATTTTGACCACGAAATTTATACAGCAAAATATGTCTATTAATAAATGCGTCAACAAGTGCAATGCAGGAAGTCAAGTACGCTCTATAATATCGTGTGCAAAAGGTAAAATCGTATTCATTGCTGAATAAACAAATCTCTTCCCGGTAAAACATTATATCTTCTGAAATTTCGTATTCAACGGGCTGATCTGTCATCGGAGGCTTTAATATTCTTGAGAAACCAGCGTATGATGAGGAAATCGTTCCAAATGCCATTGTCGGTGATGATATGCCAAATGTGCCTCCGAATATATCATCCGTCCTGTCTATGTTACCTTGAATATAAGCGACAACTCCGTGTTTTCTTGCAATTGAAAATAATTTTTGAAAAGTAACAGTTTCCTGTTTGTCGGGTGGCCCAAATAAAAAGGACGCTCTTTCCCAACCACCTTTCGGAGATTTAATGCCATTGTTCAACAAAGTTTCTGTCACCAGTCTTTTGGCTTCGCCAATTGACAAGTGATTTTCTTCAATTTCTAAAAAATATGGTTCATCCGCCATTACTCTTCTCCAAAATAGTCGCTGTCGATTTTTTTAACTTCATAAGTCTGCTGAGAAGTGCAACCAAGATTATAATCAATCATTAGTTGAGCCAACTGTTCACCGTCAATAAGAACAATTTTAGTTTCATTTCTCGGAGTGTAGTCCAACGCTTCCTTTGTAAAATTGGATGTTGTGATGAAGATGCCTTTTTTAGCACCCTGTCCAGCTAAAGCACCAACAAATTTTTGAATTTCTGGTCGTCCAACTACATTGCCTGGCTTCCAACGCTTTGCTTGAATGTAAATAATGTCAAGTCCGAGTTTGTCTTCCTTTATTGTTCCGTCAATTCCTTCGTCTCCGCTTTTCCCGATTGCTTTTCCAGCGTCCTTTATTGAACCACCGTAACCCATTTTGACTAAGAGTTCTACTACAAGTCGCTCGAAAAATGCGGGTGAAAGTTCAACAACTTTATTGAGCAATTCCGAAGCTAAAGATTTTCTTATGCGTTGGTATGCTTTGTCGAGATTCTCTTCAGGTGTCTGCTCACTCGGCTCTTGGGTTGTAGTTTCCTCTTCGGTGTCTGTCTCGCTGCGACTTGCATTTTGAAACTCAAGAAATTCAGAAAATTGTCTTAAATATTTTGCGTCAACGCGAGGAAGATTTTTCTTTAAAGTTTCAAGTCCACGGTCGGTGATTACAAATGTCGCTCGTTTCGGTGAGTCAAGAAGTCCAGCCTTTTTCAAATATGTCTTTGCCCAACCAACTCTATTGTCAAAAATTGCTTGGTTGCCACTTGCTAAAAGTTCTTTTCTTTCTTCGTCAGTTACTTTAAACTCGGTCGCCAAGTTTTCTATTAAGTCTCGGTACTTGTGTTCTTGTCTGTCGGCAACCAGTTTTAGAAGTGGAAGCATTAGTGATTGATAGTCTGGAATCATATTTTTCGTCTTAGTTGTCCGTCTTTAAAGGTTACACATAACTCCTTTATACCCGATATAAACCTTCGCTTATCTCCCAATTTTGGGTAGACATGCGAAGGTTTTCTTCGTTTTTTTCAATGTAATTCTCTCACTTCACATACACCCTAAACTCCGTCCTTCTGTTCTTCGCATGTTCTTCTTCGGGGCAGTCAACGCCATTGCCGCATTTATTCATGAGGCGGGTTTCACCGTAGCCTGTGCCTGCTATGCGTTTTTTTGCAATACCATTTTGGATGATATAACCTGTAGCGGCCTGGGCCCGTTTTTGTGAAAGAGTAAGGTTGTATTCGTCTGTTGCCCTTGAGTCGGTATGTGAACCAATTTCAACTGACAGCTTGGGGTTGTTCTTCATCAGGTCAACCACCTTGTCAAGTACTTTGCGGGCCTCTGGCAGCACTTTGTAGTCATCGAGGTTATAATAAATGTTCTCTACAATATTCACGCTGTCGTTCCTGCCCTTTTCGTTTTGTTTAAACTGCAATACCTTTAACCAGGGGTCATCAACATAAGTGCTGGAAATACTTTTATAATCCCCGGCCAAAAACTGAAATTTAAATCCGGCATCTTTTTTAAAGTGTATTACTTTTATCACAACGCCAGCCTCATTGGTAAAGATCAGCTTCTCAAGGTCTTTAAAACGCGGGTCGTTTTCATCTATCTGAAACAAAAAACTTTCGTTAAAGGGAAGAGCGGTAAATAAAAATCCTCCGTTGGGTTTTGTAGTAATACTTTGCTGTACCTGGCCCCTTTCATTAACAAGATCGATCTTCGCATTGGACAATGGCCGCGACAGTGTATCGGCATATAATCTGCCCTTCATATCCATGCGTAGTTTGGTGTCATCTACCTGCAGGAATGATAACTCATTATTGTCACCATTAAGCAGTGTGAATTTGAACCCGCCTTTTGAGTCGGACTTAATGACCTTAATCTCTTTAGCTGATGAATTGGTCAAAATGATCTTGCTGTTCGGCAAAAGGTCTCCATCACTTTCATCGGCGGCAATAAAATAGGTTACATCGGGGTCGAGATCGGTAAAAACAAATGAACCAAAACCATTGGTAACAATGGTCTTCACAATTTCACCTTTTTCGTTCAATAGGTTTACCCTTTTATTCGCGTATGGCTTTGATGGATTTTCGCCAATAAGCAGCGTGCCGGCGATCTGGCTGGCATAATCGATCAGCGAATCGGGTTTCAATGCGACAAGGTCGGCCGGTAATTTCTCGAACACAAATTTTTGTCCGTGATCGTTAATAACTGTTACCCTTAAAATTTTATTCAGTTCATTGGCTAGGTAGTATTTTTTGTTGGGATTGAATTTCACATCGCTTTCATCCATTTTAACCAGGTACTGTAAGTCCGGGCTCAGGTTTTCGAACTTAAAGAAACCGAGGCTGTCCGTTGAGGTTACTCCAAGCACTTTACCATCTTCGGAAAGCAGCAGAACTTTAATGCCTTT